>JANQFE010000101.1 GCA_028278025.1 Thermodesulfobacteriota bacterium
TTTTAGCATTGTATAATCTCCTTTCAGTATTTAAAGATTATACAATGTGTCGACGATCTCCTGACACAGGAAGTGTCGACGATGTGGTGAAACATGCCACCTAACTTTTAGGATATCAGGCTGAGATTTATATTGAATCTCATATGCAATTCGTACTATAAAGAGACTCTGGAGGACTACAATATACACATATTGATGAGGCATAAGCTAAAAAATGCTACGAGAAAACGTCGTCGGTGATATTCCCCACATTGACAGCACAGCATATGTTGACCCTTCAGCTGTCATTATCGGCAGAGTAACAATCGGGCCAAACTGCTATATCGGGCCCAGCGTTGTGATACGGGCTGACAGATTCTCTGCTGACGATCAGCGTGCCATGATTTCAATTGGGGCCCATTGCGGCATACAGGATTTGGCAGTTCTGCACGTTCATGCCGAGGAGCCCTTAGAGATCGGTGATGAGACTATCATAAATCACGGGGCAATTATTCATGGACCATCTTGCATAGGCGGACGCTGTTTTATTGGGTGCAAATCGGTCATAACCCACGCTGAAATCGGTGACGGTGTCTTTGTCAGAAGCAATGCAATTATTGAAAATGTTTCCATACCTGGCGAACTGTTCATTGATATCAACAGCGTTATAAATTCAAATGAATCAGTATCATCACTGAGGAAAATCACAGATAGAGAACAACGTTTTATTGAGCGCTCCATCAAAGAAAACAAAGAATATCCGCTGCGGTGTAAATATTCTTTGTAATAAATAAAAGACGCATTTCCCCGCTGATAACCCGTCAAACAATCTGAAGCACAATTACGAAAAAAGCTAAACATTTGCCCGCCTGGTTATGCTGTATTTGTTGAAGGTTTCTATGGCTGATATAATATTAATCCTGGCAGTTGCTATGTGGGGTACCTACGACAAACTTTAGGGGGGTGTATGTAGTATGAACAACTACTCCCTGTTAACATGGAGTTTTAATAGCATAAAAAAGGCAGAGCCATTGCTGACCCTGCTTTGATTTATTTAGTTTTTTTGATCCTTTATTTTACTGACAACTCCATAGCAGGAACTAAGGACTCAAAACATCTTTTGCAATTTTTTCGTTGTAGGACTTTTATTGGGAGTTCTGTGATAGCTTCTTCATAGAACGGTGTCAAGGTCATTAATGAACTTTTCAACGATAACAGGAAATATATTTTTTCCCCAAAAACAATAATAACGTTTAAGATCCAATTTGAGCAAATTAGATTGAAGTAATTTTTCCTGATGTAAATAATCTTTAGAAAAAACGACTCTATTTTCCTTTGTTGAAATTAGCTCAAAATGTGCTTTACATATAAAATAATCAGTTCCACCTGGAACAAGAGATATTGGCAAAATCAATCCAGCCCATAACCACAATCCTAATCCACAGGTATGGGTATTGCTTTCAAGTATAAAGTCAACTTTGCCACGGACGATATAGTCATTTGAATTTTCTTGAGAATTCACAAAGCAAAATGGATATGCTTTTATTATTTCTGACATCACAATCTCTTCAATCTCACCTGACTCACGGGTTATTACTGTTCCCCATCCGTTTTCACTGCATCTTAAATTGATTTGTCTTTCATCCTTTGTAGGCAAAAGACTTATGAGGGGCAAAATTTTTGTTAATCCAATTGGAATAGATATTTCTTGAGCAGGAGTATCAAACTTTATTGGATCAATTTTTATGTAAATTGGGGGGCTATTTGTTTTGCTTTTTTTAGTAATCAATTTTGATTGATAGTAAGGCTTAACAATTAACCCTGGTTGTTTTGGTGCGGCACATCCTAAAAAGATAACTATACCAACTGTTAGTATAAAATATTCAAGAACTGTAACATTTTTTGTTTTCATATTATCTCCTGTTGAAGTGGACATGCATGTGTTGCACTATTATGGGTTCTAACCTCCCGAAGAGCATAAGATGTTTTAAATAGAAAAAAGTATAATTTCAAGGCAAACTTGACATCCACGCAACATGTCTGCTTTTAGAAATTTGCTTATTACCAAGCCTATCCAGCATAAAAATTCACCGTTACATGACATAAATAATTAATAACCATACCTGCATCTATTGCCGGTTGCAAATGACCATACCGGTCCCTCGGTTTTTGCTCCGTTCTCGTCTATAGCAACTATTTTCCAGTAATATGTTGTTTGTCTTCTTAGAGGACGTGGGGGGAAAAGCAAAAGTCCCTTTTCTCTGTCGAATGGCATATTACTAAACTCTTCATGGTTACAATCCTCCTGATACTCAAATCCACATTTCATAAGCAGGATTCTCTTCGTTGCATTGCTTGAAAATAGTCTTTTTCTTATACAACTCATATTTAGTAGTAGACATGATCCTGCTTTTTTGCTCATTGCTTTTCTCCCTTAAATCATTGTTAAAGAATGACTACACTGTCAACCATTTAGCCGTTCTGGTTAATTTAGTCGCAAAACAGTGCATATTTATTGCAATAAAAAACCGCTTGCAGAAAAACTATCCCATCTGCAAACGGTCTGGTTATCTATGTGATAGGTAATTTTGCAAGAAAAAATTCCAGATTGCGACTATATTATTAAAATCATTAAGCGAAGGGGTATAATGAGATCTGATTTCAAAAATTTAATTTTTTCAGGGAGCGATATATGGAAATGGGAAACAATGATTTGAGAATGAAATATATGTCGTTGAATGATGATGAAATCATTAGTTTATATGACCCACAGGAACTAACAGATGAGGCTCTCTTGATTGTTCAGGAGGAAATAAAAAGAAGAAACTTAACTGTTAGGGCAAACAATAACCTAGAAGAAAACAAAAGGAAAAAATGGTATCAATATCAAAAGAACCTTTTTGGACTCCCGACTGTCTGGTCAGGCTTTATTTTTGCTTTTTTATTAATGATATCTGAAACACAGGCTGGTTCTGGAGATGAGGTTGTAATATCCTACATCATAGGTATGTTTTCTTTTTTGTATTGGTTGTTTTGTGTTGATAGATTTCACCGTGCGCTGGGCAAACTTTCAGAAGGGAATTACAAAATAAGTCCCAATAATGCTGTGCTAATTCACCTTGCACCATTGTACAATTTATTCTGGATAGTCTATTGGCCAAATGAACTCACAAAATTTATAAACAAACGTGGGAATTCGAAGATGATACCAGGTTACATTATAGGGGTTCTATTTTTAATATCGCTTATTATAATGGGATTTAGTATTGCCCTGGGTACGTTTTTTATTTATTGTTTTACTTTGTATATAAAACAAAAACTCAAAGATGAACTTCTAATAGAAATGCCTGTAAGTCCTTAACGACTGCATTGTCATTTTAACCTCAAATAAGATAATACCCTGTTAACAGGAAGCAAGGCACCCCCCGGTGACTACGAGAGATTTCGGGGGTGGGGGTATATACATGTATTAGTAAAAATTATTGTCAGTTATAGTCCTATTTGTATCTTCAGCTTATGCCTGTCAGGGTAAGGCCGTGTATGAAATGTAGACTGTAAATTTTATTTATTTTGAAAGAAAATGGTTCCCATGGCGGTGGCCCTGCCTTTGCAATTAAAATTTAATAATTTCTATTTTACTAACAAATTTATAACAGGAATTAGCGACTCTAGAACCTCTTTAGTAATTTTTCTTACAACAGGACTCTTTTTCAATATTTCAGCAATCATAGCATCATTTTTGTAAAAGACTTCTATTATCTTCTGACCAACTTTGTTTTTAACTAAAATCTCATCTCGAAATTTTTGAATGCTTTCAATGTGTGAGGAGTAATTTCCGAGCACATAAGCTATGGGACAAGGTTGGCCGCCACCACCATCACAATCTCCATGGTCATAATCACATGCAGAAACATCACAATCATCGTCACACTCTCCATCTCCCAGCCAGGAGTCGGGGCATCCCGGTGCGCATTCATCGTCATCAAGAGTCATCTCACAACATCCGTCTACGCACCCCCACCCTTCTCCCAGTGCGGATGTGCATTCGCTTGTTGATTCACAATAGATACAATCATCATTGTTGTTGTTGTCATCGTCATCGTCATCGTCCCCAGTGTCATCGTCATCATCTCCGGTGTCATCGTCCCCGGTGACAGTAAAGGTTTCTGAGTAAAGGTTTCTACAGGGTCCTCCGTAGCAATCCTCAAAATCAACCGACCATTCACCTGGTATATCTGGCAACCCTTCCTCATCTTTCGTTCCAGAGTAAACTCCAGCAATCAGGGCTTTTTTGCTTTCAAATTCAAACCAACACTCCGTGACCTCGCTGTAAGGAATAGCAGCTGTGCCATCCGGTTCCCACCACTTTAGCTTAAAAGAAAAGTCAGAACTGCAACTTGCTTGGTATACTATTATCCAACCCGTAATTTGTTCTCCAGCATTAAAATCCCTCCTGTCAGGAGGATGTGTGCCATTGAAATCATCTGGTAACTCATTATGTGCACACAGTCCATGCGCTTCTATTGTGCCTCCAAAAGCTGTGTTATTTTCTTCAAACAGACTGAACAAAAGAAGCAATTTGATACTTAGAATAAAAACCATAAAGCATTTTATCCATCTGCCGGGATGCAAATAATCTCTACTCTTTAAAACTTTCATAGTTTTTACCTCAACAGTTTTTAAAGCTTAATGATGCCATGCTTATAGTACAAAGCATCTGTCTTGTCAAATAAGCCCTCCGTATTCGGTTTACCGCTTATTTTATTGCAAATCGAACCACTTGCCGTGCATTACCTCACAGCTGGATTTTCGGTTTTCATATATTGTTTCGTAATCTTCAGAAGAATGGTCAAAAACATAGTAGGTATCTTCATGCCAGTAATGCGTGCCTACATCCTGTATCAGGACAAATCCTCGTCTACAAAGCGCTTCAACTGATTCATTAGCAAACCTGTTTTGATAATCGTTATTCAAATCTAGGCTACAATGTATTGGAGGAGTCCATCCTTCAACGTCACTGTATGAACAGTACATGTAGCATCCACAGATATATAATTACAACTTCCATAAAAGGCTTTTTCTTTACAATTATCATCTGTGCTCACATTGTCGGTACCTCCACAATCCGGATCTGTTTTGTCACATTGCATATATTCAATTTCAGCACCATAAACAAATCCCCTATCATCACAAAATCCATCACCATATAAACACAACTCTTCACAGAAATCAGCATCAGCAGCATCGTCGTCATCGTCACTATCATCGTCGTCACTTGTCGAACCAATTGTAATTGTAATAGACGTTTCTTCCTCCTCTCCGTCTGAGCCAGTAAAAGTCAGGGTTATGGTGTGCAGACCCTCAGACAAATTATCAATAGTTAATGTTTCACCTGTACCAATTTCACCATCAATATCCGAAGTCCAAACAAGAGAGTCCTGTGTAAGATCCCCGTCTTCTAAGTCAACAGCACTTCCGATAAAAGTGATTTCTTCACCCACATCAAATTGTGCCCCATCCGCAGGAGATTCAATAATGACAGTAGGTGCACACCCGATCAAACTAAACAGTACAAGAATCGATGGTATTACAACTAGAGTTTTAATGACTTTCATGTTCTTTTCCTCCTCTAAAATAAATTGGAACTCAAGAAAGTCTATAAAAAAATACCTATCGCCACCTCTAATGGATAGGTATTTTAAAGTAATCTATCAGGACATAAGACCCGCAGCGTGTTTGATCGTTACAACATCGTTAATGAAGACGACTTGAAGAAAGCATCACAACAGGTCATTGATTACCATAACAACCATGTTTCTGACGAGTCTGGGCACAATTTGGGCACAGTCGAGGCAAAACGGGTAAAAGCAGAAGAATCACTGCAAGAAGCAAGACCAATATTGCATTGATTTTATAGGGATTTAAGGGGTGTCAGGTCACAGAAGGCTTGAAAAAATTGGCTTTTGCAAACCAGAGGGTGTAAAAACCTTGATAATAAAGGGCGAAAACAAATGCCTGGGACGAGAATCGAACTCGTACAGTGCTTAGCACCGAGGGATTTTAAGTCCCTTGCGTCTACCAGTTCCGCCACCCAGGCATTGTTATATAATCTGATTTTAGTGAATTTATACAGACTTTCCCCCGGCATGTCAAACATGATTTTCTTTGTCTTTAGAGGGAAATACTGATAACGTAAAATGGTAATTTGTAAGCAAACGGTCACCTGCACACTATTTTTCATGATCACAAGAAAGGCATATGATGGACCCGCAACTCAAAAAACGACTTATTGCCCTGCTGCTGGAAAAGGCGTTTAAATACAGCGATGAGCCGGTATTTCAACTGGCTTCAGGGAAAATGAGCACCTACTATATTGACTGCCGTAAGGTAACCCACTCCTGCGAGGGCAAATATGTAATCGGTAATATCATACTTGATATGATCAGCACTCTTGATGTACAGGCCGTAGGCGGGCTTACCATGGGAGCTGACCCTGTGGCATGTGCCGTATCGTATGCCGCTTTTATTAAAAAAAACAGGATTGCCTCGTTTTCTATCCGCAAGGAACCCAAGGGCCACGGCTTGCAGAAACAGGTCGAAGGTGATGTTGCAACAGGTGCCAGGGTCGTTATCGTAGAAGACGTTATCACAACCGGGGGCTCAACCATAAAAGCTATTGAAGCAGCCCGCCGGGAGGGACTGGAAGTGCTCAAAGTTATCGCACTGGTTGACCGTGAAGAAGGCGGCAAACAGGAGGTCCTGAAACATGTTCCGGATGTGGAAGCGTTATGTACCAGGACGGAATTAATAAATGCTTATAAAAATAAAAAAAAGTGCTGAGGTCCGCTCTCAGTTTTATATTGCTAAGGACATAGGTTATATTAATCAAAAACAATTCGATGATTTTCACGGTCTTGCGGTTGAAGTAGCTCGTATTATTGGGGGACTCAGAGCCACATTGAAAAAGAAAAGCCCTAAATAACATTCACCACTCATTGCTTTTCACTCATTGCTCATTACTTTTCACTTTTTCATAGATGTCCATCGCCAGCCATTCCCACCTGCACAAAGGCTGCTCGGGCTCCCAGAAGCTCTGGGTATTATCGTCGGTAAGCCACAGGTAATAGGGAAACCTGCCGGATACCATATTGACAGACTGCGGCGGGATAACCTTCTGCCGCTCCATAAAAAACCAGGTGAGTGTCCACAGGATTTCCGCAACCGGGCTAAACTTCCAAGTCAGCTCTTCTTTTAGCGTTTCATCATCCAGATGATCTAGCTGTGCACACAAAAGGGGTGCAATCTGGTGCCAGGCCTGCTGTGGGGGTTCCTGTAAGGTTGCATATTCAAAAACAGCTTTTCTTGTTTCAAGAGGGATTAGGTTCAGGTCACTGACAATAAATTTATGCACATCCTGAATGGTTGTCTCCAACCCGGGCTCCTGGGAAAGCTTAAGCGGTGGCAGTTCATCAAATGGCCTGACAATTATACCCTCCTGCTGATAATAGACCCACAATTCCTGGGCCCATCGCACTAGGGCATAGCCCCTCGCCGGCGCAAGCAGATAGTCGGGCAGGGTGATTTTTTTAGTCTCCTTATATTCTCTGTGTAACCTGTCAATAATTGTCTGCGGCATACTATGGCTCCCCCTGTAATGGTGCAATTTCAGTTATTATACTGATTTTCTCACATCAAATGGAACAATTTTTGTTTGATTTAAGATTGCATCTATGATATAGAAATTTTTTCGCTAAAAAGCAATAATTCAAAATAATATACAAAAAGGATTTTTCAATTATGGTGAACCTTACTATTGACGGCAAAAAAATATCAGCAGCAGATGGTGAAACGCTTCTTCAGGTTGCCCGCGATAACGGTATTCAGATTCCCACACTCTGCTCAAATGATGGGCTTGAGCCTTACGGGGCCTGCCGCCTGTGCGTAGTAGAAGTACAAAACGGCAGCATGGTGACCCTGGAAACGGCATGCACCTATCCTGCAGCAGAGGGTATCAAGGTTAGAACAGACGCGCCGGATGTAATCAAAGCACGCAAGCTTGTCCTGGGCTTGCATCTTGCCCGCTGTCCTAATGTAAAGCTTATCAAAGAGCTTGCAGCGCAGTACGGCATTGAAAAACCTGCAGAACATTTGCGCATGGAAAATGAATACTGTATTCTGTGTGGTCTGTGTGTCAGGGCCTGCAATGAAGTCGTACAGGCGGGTGCCATCAGCTTTTGCGGCAGCGGTAAAGACAAAAGAGTCGACAGTCCTTTTGGTCTTGAAGCTGAAGACTGTATCGGCTGCAGCTCATGCGCTTTTGTGTGTCCCACGGGCATTATCAAAGTGCGGGATATAGAAAAGGCAACCGAGCAGATGCCTGCCGGTGAGGTTGAGATTGGACCCGAAAGAATCATCGAGAACTGGAATAGAAACTTGAAACTGCGAACCTGTAAAGATTCTAACAACGCCTATGCTCCGGAATTTATGCTGAATCGGTTTTGCAAAACCATGGACCTGCCCGACCAGTTCTTTGATATTTCTCCCAGCTATCGGGAGTTCCCGGTTGTAGATGAAGACCTGTGCGTGGGATGCGGCGCATGTTCGGATGAATGCCCTGTTGGTGCTATACAGCTGCGGGAGCGCGAAAACAAGGAGGTTAGATCTAACATTCTGACAACCCATTGCTGCGGATGCAGAACCTGCACCATGTATTGTGTCCGCTCTGCAATTAAAGTTCCTGAAATAGCATAGTAATTTCATTACAGCACGTTAGAAGGTTACCCCAAAGGTCTGCTGCAACATCTACCCACAGCAGACCTTTTTTACTATCCTGCGCCAGAATGCCCGGCAGGGCAGGGATGAATGGCGAGGATAGCCCTCCATAAGCTTCAGCGTAGGAGGGCTCAAGGCTACGAAGAGCTCCGCAGTTTTTATAAAGAGTAGGATGCCCCGCACTGTACGCGGGGGGCTTCCCTGGTTATACCTGAGCATCTGTATAGATGCTTCACATTGTGACAACTGTTGCAGGTAATATCTTACAACAAAAAAACTATTGAAGATTTTTGCATGTAGGGTAATAATAATTTAATCAGCTTTTTGGGCAGCAGGTTAAATGTTTAAAAACACATGCTCGGGGATCGTCTAAAGGCAGGACAGCGGGTTTTGGTCCCGCCAGTGGAGGTTCGAATCCTCCTCCCCGAGCCATTTACTGCTAATCAACGAAGGGTGCTATCATGAAAATTTCCAAAAAAGATGTTGAGCATGTAGCTTCTCTGGCGCGTTTACAATTTTCAGAAGAAGAAACTGCTCTTTTTACCCACCAGTTGAACAGTATTCTGGAATATTTTGAGAAGCTTCAAAATGTTGACACGACCGATGTTGCGCCGTCTTTTCATGCCGTAGATGTGCGTAATGCCTTTCGTGATGACATCCCGGGAGATTCTCTGCCCGTCCAGGAGTCGTTAAAGAATGCGCCGGAACCTGTGCAGTCATTTTTCAAGGTTCCCAAAATCATAGAGGTGTAACCGGTGGATAAAGAACTGTACCAAATGACTATTCATGAACTTTATAGGTTGCTTCGTGATAAAAAAGTGAGCTCTCAGGAGATACTCCATTCAGTCTTTTCCCGGATTGACGCTGTTGAGGAAAAAACACATGCCTATATTGCCCTTACCCGTGATGTAGCCCGACAGCAAGCCCGAGATGCTGATGAAAAGCTCTCCAAGAACGAAGGCGGTTATCTAACCGGCATTCCACTGGGCATCAAGGACATTTTATGTACGACCGGAATTGCAACGACCTGCGGTTCAAAAATACTTGAAAATTTCATACCGCCTTACGACGCAACCGTTATACAGAAACTGAAAAGCCAAACAGCGGTATTTACCGGCAAAACCAATATGGATGAATTTGCCATGGGCTCCTCAAATGAAAATTCCTTTTTCGGCCCTACTCACAATCCCTGGGACCCTGACAGGGTTCCCGGCGGATCAAGCGGGGGGTCAGCCGTTGCCGTGGCAGCCGACGAATGCATCGCTGCCTTGGGAACCGATACCGGCGGATCTATTCGTCAGCCTGCTTCATACTGCGGTGTTGTCGGGCTTAAGCCGACCTACGGGCGGGTTTCCCGCTTCGGGCTCATTGCATATGCATCTTCTCTGGACCAGGTTGGCCCGGTCACCAAGGATGTCGAAGATGCAGCCATCCTGCTCAATGCCGTTAGCGGGTATGATACCAATGATTCAACCTCGATAAACAGAAAAGTTCCTGATTTCACTAAGGCTCTTGGGCGTGACCTGCAGGATCTCACTATCGGCATACCCAAGCAGTACTTCATTGAGGGGCTTGATCCTGCCGTAGAACAGGCAGTCTGGAACGCAATCCGCGAAATTGAAAAACAGGGGGCCGTACTAAAAGACGTAAACCTGCCGCATACGGAATGTGCAGTTCCCGTGTACTATTTAATAGCAACAGCAGAAGCCAGCTCTAACCTGGCCCGCTACGACGGGGTAAAATACGGTTACCGCAGCAGCAACGAAACCAGCCTTCTAAAAATGTATGAGCAGACCCGTTCGGAAGGTTTCGGTCCTGAGGTTAAGCGGCGTATCATGCTCGGCACCTATGCCCTGTCTGCAGGATATTATGATGCCTATTACAAAAAAGCCTCCCAGGTCAGAACACTTATTCAGCAGGATTTTGTCGATGCCTATACCCGGTGTGACCTTATAATAACCCCTACTGCACCAACACCGGCATTTAAAATCGGTGAGAAAGCAAATGATCCCCTGAACATGTATTTGGGAGACATTTTTACTGTTCCGGCCAACCTTGCCGGTCTACCGGCGATCTCCGTGCCCTGCGGCTTTACCGACGCAGGTCTGCCTATCGGGCTTCAGATTATCGGGAATCTGTTTGAAGAAGAAAAAATGCTGCAGTGCGCCTACTGCCATGAGCAGCATACCCAGTGGCATCTGCAAAAACCCTCTCTGGTATGAGCGAAATCATATCAACAAACCTTACCAACCATAGCAGGATTGTGTCTTTCAGAAAAATACTTTCAACAGGTAATAAATCAGTTATCCTTTAGGCAAGAATTACCGAAAAATTTAATCATATGAATCGTTCTAACCATTATACCCAACTAGTTCGAATATGTGTCTATGCTTTTTTTCTGCTGGCTGCCCAGTTTTGGGGAGGTGCATCCGTCGGTATAGCCCAAAACCGTCTCATTGACATACGCTACTGGTCCTCACCCACCTTTACCCGCATTGTTCTGGACCTGAAAACAAAAGCACACTACGACGCATTCAGCCTTGTAAAACCGCACCGGCTCGTTGTAGACTTGAAAGATTTTGACGGGCCGGCACCCAAGAAACTGGTTAAAATCCGGGACGGCATTGTAAAACAGGTGCGGACTTCACGCAAAGACCCTAAAACTGTCCGAATCGTAATCGATCTTGCCAAAAAATCTAATCATAAAATTTTTCCACTAAAAAAAATCAGCACAAAACCACCCCGGCTTGTTATAGACATCCGCCGCCCTGACCTTGAGAAGGCTGACAGGGCCGCAAGGGAACAGACCCGGAAGCTAAAGCAGACCCAGGGCGATGTTGTTGTTGTCATCGACCCTGGACATGGCGGAGAGGATCCGGGAACAGTCAGCAAACAGGGTACCCGGGAAAAGGATATTGTTTTTGCTATTGCAAAAAAGACGGTAGCAAAGCTTAACCGTAAAAAAGGCCTGAAAGCATATCTAACCAGAAAGGGAGACTATTTTATTCCCCTGCGAAGACGCATAGAGATTGCCAAACAATACGGGGCCGATGTGTTTGTAAGTATTCATGTCGACTCCAGCTTCAGCAGTAAAGTATACGGCAGCTCTGTGTACTGCCTTTCCTTTAAGGGCGCTTCCAGTAATGCTGCCAAAATGGCTGCCAGGAAAGAAAATGCTTCTGACTTTATTGGAGGTGTCCCGCTTGACCATTACAACCGTGACCTGAATGCTATCATTGTGGATCTGGTTCAGACCCACAATTTAAATTCAAGTCTGCGCCTGGCCGGACTTATGCTTAAAGAAATTGCCAAAATCAACAGATTACATACCAAAAAGCCCCACCAGGCTGATTTTGCTGTGCTTAAAGCCCCGGATATACCGTCAGTGCTTATTGAGACAGACTTTATGAGTAACCCCCGCAGAGAAAAAAGGATGAAAACAGCCTGGTTTCAAAATGAATATGCTAACAGGATAACTGCCGCCCTAACCAGGTTTTTAGCCGGGAGGACTCCGCCCGTACAACAATATTATGCCCAGTCAGGACTTATTCTCCACACTATCAAAAGGGGGGAAACCCTATCCCATATTGCCCAGCAATACAACACCACTGTCAGCCGTCTGCGCACCCTCAACAACCTGTCTTCAAAAAGCATCATCAGATACGGCCAAAAACTACGGGTAAAACCCGGCAAAGCTGCAAAACGTACAAAACCGGCCCCCACCTACCACATTGTTAAAAAGGGAGAATCACTTTCATCCATTGCCCAGCAATACAACACCACTGTCAGCCGTCTGCGCACCCTCAACAACCTGTCTTCAAAAAACATCATCAGGTACGGCCAAAAACTACGGGTAAAACCCGCTAAAACTGCAAAACGTACAAGGCCAAGCCCCACCTACCACATTGTTAAAAAGGGAGAATCACTTTCATCCATTGCCCAAAAATACAACACCACTGTCAGCCGTCTGCGCACACTTAACAACCTGTCTTCAAAAAACATCATCAGGTACGGCCAAAAATTACGAGTTTTATAAGATTTGTATGCAGGCAGGCTGAACAGCATAGGGTCTTAAAGTGCGGGGTAAAGCAAAAAAGTCAAATTTTTTCATCTAGTTATCATAAAAACTGCCCTGCACCGCGACACCAGCCGCTGTTTATGGTACATACTTTGCATTATTGGGTAGTTGAACCTGCAGTTCTGAGAATCTATTAGCATTGACGCAGTGAATTTATCCTGATATAAAAATTAATTATGGTAGATCAATGAGATATATAATCACAGCAGTCTCCAGTAACGTATCATGAATGCTAGCGAAAATACATTATCCAATATACTGCTTTCCTCAGGTAAGGTTGCACAGGACACCCTCAAGACAGTTATACAGGAGCAAGGGGTACACCCCTATGAAGCCTGTCAGCGTCTGATAGATTTGGGCTTTATCTCGGAGGAGGATCTTCTAAAGCTCCTAGGTAATTATTTTGACTTCGACTATATCTCCCTGAAAAATTTTCAGAGCAAGAACCTGTTTATTGAAAGCCTTTCTGAAAACTTTATGCGGGAGGCCAAATTCGTTCCCCTTGAGGTCAAAGACAATACCCTGGTTATTGCAATTAATAATCCCTTTGATGAGTCGCTGCAGGATGCCATCATGATGGCTACTGCATATAAATATAATCTTGAAATCCACCTGGCCAAGGAAAATGAAATTTCAGATGTAATCGAGACACTGTTCAGCACCGGCTCTTCTTCCATGGAGCGGCTTATTGAAAACATAGGCAAGGAGGATGAAGGTGATATTGCTCTGGAGGATGAAGGTGACATTGCTCATCTAAAGGACTTGGCCTCAGAAGCACCGGTAATACGACTGGTTAACCTGATTGTCTCACGTGCCATAGAGCTGCAGGCCAGTGATATCCACTTTGAGCCGTTTGAGAAAAGCTTTCACATTCGATACAGGATCGATGGTGTTTTGCACGATATGGAGTCGCCCCCCAAACATCTTCAGGCCGCGGTTATTTCCAGAATCAAAATTATGTCTAAGCTCAATATCGCAGAACGAAGACTTCCCCAGGACGGCCGGATAAAGCTGCGGGTAATGGGTAAAGAAATAGATTTCAGAGTATCAACGCTGCCGACCCTGTTTGGTGAGAGTGTTGTCATGCGTATTCTGGACAGCGAGAGTATCGTGTTTGACCTGGATCATCTTGGCTTTCCTAAAGAAAAACTACACAATTTTGAGGACCTGATTTCACGCCCCTACGGTATTATCCTGGTTACCGGCCCCACAGGCAGCGGTAAAACCACAACTCTGTACAGCGCTCTTAATAAGATAAATTCCCCTGATAAAAAAATTATAACCGTCGAGGACCCGGTAGAATATCAGCTGTACGGGGTTAACCAGATACATGTTAAACCATCCATTGGTCTTACATTTGCAAACTGTCTCAGATCAATTTTGCGCCAGGACCCTGATGTAATCATGATAGGTGAAATACGTGATGCTGAAACAGCAGAGATTGCCATTCATGCTGCTCTCACCGGCCACCTGGTTTTCAGTACGCTGCATACCAATGATGCTGCCGGTGCAATCACACGCCTGCTGGAAATGGGGATGGAAAACTACCTGGTTTCTTCAAGCCTCCTGGGTATCCTTGCCCAGCGGCTTGTACGGGTCATCTGTCCCCAATGCCGCGAGATCTACAGCCCCTCCCCTGAAGCTCTGCAGGAATTGGAAGTACGCCCCGAGGATGCCTCCCGGATAAAACTGGCCAAAGGAACCGGGTGTGACCACTGTGCCAACACCGGGTATCGGGGCCGCAGCGGTATATATGAACTTTTAATGGTACAGGATGATATCCGCCACTTGATCCTTGAACAGGTCGACAGCAAAAAAATCAAGGACAAAGCCCGCGAGCTTGGCATGCAGACCCTCCGAGAGGCTGGCTGGCGCAAGGTGCTGCAACAGCATACAACCGGCTCAGAGGTTATCCGGGTTACCCAGGTTGAATAATAATATGAGTTATGCGCAATGCGGGATGAAAAAAAACCGATTCGTCCCCCGTTACTCATTACTGAGAATTTTTTTATGCCTGAATTTGTTTATAAAGCAAGTGACCGTACCGGCAAGATAATTGAAGGAAGCATAGATGCCGGTGATCAGTCTGCGGTTATCAATAAACTGCGCGGTATGGGCTACATCCCTATTCGCATCGGCCCGGCAACAACAGGCAAGGCATTATCGCTCAAGCTGAACCTGCAATTCAGCCTGCCTTCCCCTTTCAGCACAGTTTCAGGCAAAGACCTGCTTTCATTTACCCAGGCGCTTGCCACCCTGATCAAGGCCGGCCTCCCTCTTGACAAGAGCCTGTCAATCTTGTCGGAAATTACTGAAAACGAACAGTTGAAAACCATCACCCAGGAACTCTTAAAAGATGTGCGCGGCGGAAAAGCATTCTCTGATGCGCTGGCCCAGCACTCCCGTGTTTTTACCAGGCTCTATATTAATATGATCAGGGCCGGTGAAGCCGGCGGTGTCCTTGATGTGGTGTTGGAAAGGCTGGTTGATTTTCTCGAACGCTCTCAGGCCTTGAGGGAAACAATAAAAAACGCTATGATCTATCCCGCCGTTTTAGTAACGGTGATGGGTATTGTTGTTTCCGTAATGCTTATGTTTGTTGTGCCGAAATTTGTCGATATTTTCGACATGATGGGGCAGGAAATACCTCTGCCGACTCAAATACTGCTTTCCTTCAGTATTATTATAAAAAAATTCTGGTGGTTGATTCTGGGGCTGGCTATAGCCGGTTACTACTGGTTTAGAAATTATACCCAAACGGAAAAAGGCCGATTCAATTGGGACAGTGTGAAGCTGAAAGTGGCCATGATTAAAAATCTGATATTAAAAATTGAGGTGGCCCGGTTTTCACGAACCCTGGGAACCCTGATAACCAGCGGCGTTCCCCTGCTGCAAGCTCTGGCCATCGTAAAGGAGATTATCGGTAATGTGGTCATAGCAAACTCCATTGTCTCTATCCAGAAAGCCGTCAAGGAAGGCAAGGGCGTCTCCCTTCCTATGCGGTCTACAGGCATTTTCCCTTCACTTGCTATGCACATGATACGGATCGGGGAAGAAACCGGCAAAATGGAGGAAATGCTCATACGCGTTGCAGATACCTATGACCGTGAAGTCCAGAATGCAGTTGCCCGGTTTATTGCATTTCTTGAACCTGCACTTATCCTTCTTATGTCACTGCTGGTCGGCTTTATTGTCATGTCAATAGTCTGGGCAATTTTCAGTATTAATGATGTGTCGTTTTAAATATTCTGTATGACCTAAACTGCTGCTGAGCAACATGGAATTTTATTATATAATATTATCGGGGTAAACTATTTACATACCATGGGAGGTAAACAATGAAAAAAAACAGAAAACAGAAAATTAATTCTCGGGGGTTTACCCTCATTGAGCTTTTGGTTGTCATTGTTATTCTTGGTCTGCTGGTCGGCCTGGTAGGACCAAAAGTTATGGGAAGACTTAAGGGGGCCAAGCAGTCCACCGCCCAGACTCAGATTGAACTGCTTGCTACGGCCTGCGATACATTTCGCCTGGATGTGGGGCGATACCCCAAAGACCTGGATGAACTCACACGATGTGACGAAGATGACTGCAAAAAATGGGACGGTCCCTATACGAGAAAAAGCCAGATCCCCAAAGACCCCTGGGGCAATGCCTATGATTACAGAGTCCCGGGAGACGATGGACGAGATTTTGACATTGTTTCATATGGTCTGGACGGCACATCGGGAGGTGATGGTGAAAACAGGGATATTGCCAGCTGGAGAACCCTTAATGAAGAAGATGAGGCTGACGAAGAGGGCTAGCGTTTAGATGACAAAAGTCCATTGCTCCGGTTCCCGGGGATTCACCCTGCTTGAGCTTATGATAGTTTTAGTCATCATGGGAGTGATGCTTGTCTTTGCAGGCCCCCGCGTTGCCAAAAACCTGGGCAGCCTTACATTAAAAACAACGGCAAAGAAAGCGGCTGCATACATACGCTATGCCCGCAGTCAGGCCGTAAATACCGGCAGCCTGTACCGTGTAATCTTTGATGCTGAAAAAAACCGGCTGATTGTTCTGGGAACCAGACAAATCCCGGCAGCCAGTGATAATGCTACTGATGAGGAAGATGCTGAAGTTGAAGATAATGAGGAGGAGGAACAGCCGGCCTCGGACGGTGGTGAAAAAGTTCTGAGAATGTACTCCCTGCCTGAAGAAATCCGGTTCGGTGAGATTATCATTGGAGATGCCGAAACTGAAGAGGACGAAGGGGATAGAATTTATCAAATGCTGTTTTATCCTAATGGCACAGCCCAGGGAGGAGAAGTTATACTGACGGACGCAAAAGAAAGGACTTACAGCCTTACGGTAGATTTTTTAACAGGTACCGTGACAATTGGGGAGCCAACCGATGAATAACCCTGTTACCGGGCATGGATGCCAGCGTGGCTTTACGCTGCTCGAGGTGCTGCTGGCAGTGATGATTCTGGGGCTGTCCATAACTGCCATTCTGTATCAGTTCCAGGTGGCCTTACGTGCCGGCAGTAAATCACGCGAGCAGTCTGTGGCGGTTATGCATGCCCGCGAAAAGCTTGAAGAACTGAAAATACAAAAAGAATTTACAGAATCATCAGAAAGCGGCAGCTTTGATGACGGCTATGAGTGGGAAACCCGCGTCACTCCTTACAGCCACAGCGAAGAAGACGAGGATACCTATGAAAGTCTAAAACATGAGACATTTGAGCTGCAGGCTATTGTAACATGGGGCAACGATGAACGCGAAAAACAGGTTGAACTGACAACCCTGAAAACAGTCAGAAAGAAAAAATGGGATTAAAAACACCTATATCATCAAGCATAGCCATCAGATACCGACGCCGTGTAGAAAATCCTCGCAGGATTTCCTACACTCGTAATACATCACTCGTTACTCATCACTCATCACTCATCACTTCAGAGGGTTTTACCCTTATTGAAATGCTTCTGGCTGTCAGTATTTTCGCAATGGTTACAACCATAATTTTTTCATCGTTTCGTACCGGCCTGGGGGCCTGGGAGAAAGGCGAACAGGATATTGATTTTTTTCAAAAAACCCGATCTGTATCCGAACTGCTGTACCGGGAAATAAATTCGGCATACCCCTATTCCATTACCCCGGGAGTGCTTGATAAGCATAAGAAATTTTTTGCCTTTTTTGGCAAATCAGATTCCTTAAAATTGGTATCCCATGCGAACCTGCATAGAAGGGCCGGCGGTCTTTCTCTGCTGGAAATATGGGTTGATGAAAAAGCAGGGCTTATGCTGGGAGAAGCACCTGCGCTTGTTTCAAACCTTTCTGATCTTGAGGATATCGACCTGCGGGATGAAGAGTTGTCTGTTAGTCTGCTGGCAGAGGTACAAAAGATTGATCTGCGCTATTTCGACCGGGAAACATCCAAAGAAGAAGGCGAATGGCTGGAACGCTGGGATCCCAAAAATAAAAAATCCCGGCTGCCGCTGTTCGTTGAATTAGTCCTGACAATAACCGACCGGTATGAAGAAGAGTTTACTCAGCGGCTCATTATTCCGGTTATGTCTAATATTAGAATGTAAACCAATCCGTGATGGGATGTATGCGTGGTAAAACTCTCTCCGGCTTTAGTATAAAAAACAGTGAACAAGGTGTTGCCTTACTGCTGGTTTTATGGATAATAACGCTGTTTAGTATCATCTGTGCGGAGTTTTCCTGGACTATGCGTACAGAAACGGTTACAGCGGCGAATTTCAAGGAGGGCGAGCAGGCCTATTATACGGCTGAGGCCGGTATTAACAAAGCAATTATTGAACTGCTGCGCAGTGCCAATACCACCCGGAGAGCGATAGCGGATACCGAGGAGGGGGAACTGCAGCAGTACTGGGAACCGGGATCAGGGGCCTATTCTTTTGAGTTTGCCGGAGGAACAGGTGAGGTTGAAATTGAAGATGAAGGCAATAAAATAGGCCTGAATTCCTATTTGCAAAAAAAATCAAATATAACCAAGTTAAAACAACTGCTTCAGGACAAGATCGGTTTGGAAGGAGAAGACCGGGATATAGCCGCAGACTCACTCATAGACTGGCGCGACAAAGACAAAAACATTACCGGCATTAATGGAGCTGAAGATGATTACTATGAATCTCTGGATGAACCCTACACCTGTCGTGACGGTAAAATACCCGTAATTGAAGAGCTTTTGCTGGTACGCGGCATCGATGAAGAGATTTTCTACGGCACCGCCGGCAAACCTGAACTAAAAACAAGGCTGACCTCCGAAGAACTTGAACAACTTTTACAGGGCTCTACCGAGGCTGAAATCCCTGAAGCGGAAGTCGCGGAGGAAGAAACTGATAATGAAACAGCAGGACTGGTAAAAACAAACCTTGGACTGGTTAACCTCTTTTCCGTGCATTCCAAGTCGAATAATTTTAAGCCGAACATTAATTCAGCTACGGTCAACCAGCTTCTTTTGCTGGACGGCATGGATGAAGCTACTGCCCGGGAAATACTTATCGCCCGGCAGGAAAGAAAATTTGAGAGCTCAACAGATCGACTGCCCCAGTTCAAGAATTACGAAGTCTGGAAGAACAGCATCACCGTCAAAGGTGCTAAAAGAATTGGTGGGACCGGTCAGTTTACCATCAAATCCAGAGGTTTTTCTCCTGACGGGCGTATTTCACGCTATATCAGTTGCAACGTGACCATTACACGAAGCAGCTGCGTAATTACACAGTGGAAAGAAGTTGATGCATAAAAACACCCGACCAAAAGGATAACGTTAGTATGCGCAGCATTGGGTTGGTATTTAAGAAAGAAGAAATGATTATCGTTTCACTCAACCAGGCAGTGCGTGAAACATACCTTGAGGGATACCGCATTTTACCCTTCATGGATTTTACAGAGCAAGAAAAAGAGGAAGCCATACTGCATAATCTTGAAAGATTCCTTAAAACATTTTCCGGTGCCAGGGATAATCTCTTTATTGCCCTGCCCCGCGACTGTGTGCTTTTTCAGTTTCTCAATCTGCCGCTTACCGTTGAGGAGGATCTACGGGCAACTCTGGGGTATGAAATGGACCGGCATACACCGTTCTCCTTTGATGAAGTCTATTTTGACTACCAGGTTATGAAGCGCTTCCCTGAAAGCAATCTGCTGCAGGTAATGCTTATAACCCTTAAAAAAGATGTGGTTGACTATTATCTTACTCTGTTTGCAAAAATCAACCTGAAACCTCGCGGTATTGAGATTACGACTACCGCCCTGTGTAATTTTTCGCAACAATCGACCGCCCCGGCACAAAAACCGCCTGACCTTTCGTCGATCACAAAGCACCCTTTGGTAAAACAGTATCTTACTCCCTATATTGCCAAATTGTTTCCGAAACAAACACAGTTTTTAACAACACCTAAACCTGATGAGCACAAGCCCCGCATTGATATTCTTATTGAATATCTGCAAAACAACTATTACGAGCTTAATGTAACCGATGCAGAAGGCCTGCATTTTTCAAAAATGTATCAGGGTCCTGATGACGGCCCTGTTTCGCATTTTCAGACGGTATATAAAAACGGTCTCAAGGCTCTTATTCACCTCCCCTATATCCTGAGCGAAGAGACTGATATCACGTTCATGCTGTCAGGCAAAGAGATGGATAAGGATACCCTTGAGCATATTCCCGAAGAGATGCGGCCGCATTTTTCGGTTGTGCAACATCTGCCGGTAAAAATCGATGTGCGCAATGAACCGGCCACGCCTTCCTCGGTACTCCCCTTGCTGTCTGTTCCGGTCGGAGCAGCCTTAAAGGGCTTAAAAAGTGTGCCGGTTGACATAAATTTTATTCCTCCGCAGCAGCGTCTCAAGAAAAAAAGGAGTAAGAAAAAAATTGCCGCAGTGCTTTTTTTGGGTATGTGTGTTGGCCTGAGCTGCAGCTATATTATCAACAGTGTCAATAAAACAAGCACTCGATTGGCCCTGCTTAACCAGGAGGTTAGCGAACTCAAACAACAGGTGCAGTCGATTGTTGATTTACAGCTCGAGGCCGAAGCAATCAGTGCATTTTCTGAAGGAATAGAAAAAATAAAAAAGGCCGATGTAAGCAAGCTTACTATTGTAGAGGAGCTGACCAACCTCATTCCGGAAGACAGCTGGCTTACTGATTTAAAATATAAAACCACCACAAAAAAGGTGAACATTTCCGGATATGCCGTTGCAGCCTCAAAGCTGATTCCCTTACTTGAAGAATCACCACTGTTTGAAAATGTAAAGTTTACCTCTCCTATAACTACTGACAAAAGAGAAAAAAAAGAAAAATTCAGAATTGAAATGATGGTCAGCCCTGAGGAAACCAAAGCATGAAAATTACAGCCCGTGATAAAAAATTTCTTATTGCCGGAGTAATTGCTGTTTGCCTTTTTGTTTTTTTAAAGTTTCTGGTTTTGCCGTTCTATGATAAGCTTGGCCAGCAGAAAAAGGATATTGAGCTTCAGCAACAGACTTTGGAGAAGTATAAAAAATTCATTCAAAAACAGTCTGAAGTCCAGCAGGAGCTGAAAAAGTTAAGCAGCCAGGAAAAGAAAATACAAACCAGCCTGCTCAAGGGAGAAACCGCTTCGCTTGCTGCCGCAGACATCCAAAAGATTATTGACAACATCGCCGAAAAAAGCCAGGTGCGGGTTAAAAGTGTTAAGGTGATGGACCCCAACGAGAAAGAAGGGCTTGAAACGATCCCGATACAGATAACCTTTGAGTCCGACCTTGAAAAATGGAATTCATTTATTAACAGCATTGAAACAAACCGAAAACTCTTGACAATTCCCGAACTAAAAATTAGGGTAAAGAATAAACGAAAACCGCGTGCAATCTCTGTAACGCTGAAAATAGTCGGTTTTAAGCAAAAAAAAGAAACCTAGAAGGCAGGACCTTCTGTAGAGATATGCTCAGTCTATGAAAAAAATCACTCTTTTTATTGTTCTATTACTGATAGTGCTTACGGGCTGTGCCGGCACAAAAGCTAACAAAATTACAGACACTGAGCCGCTTCAAACTACAGTAGAACCTCATCAGGACCATGATAATGCTACCGTACCACTGCAAAAAAATGCAGGAGTTGCTGCTGGTGCAGATACCCGGCCCGCCCTTGAACAACAACCGCCTGCCGGGGTGACTCCCCAGCCTGTTGAAACACAACCGACCGCAGCAGCGGCAAAAAAAAGCCGTCCCGGCCAAAGGACTACTTCTAAAAACAATCCTACGAAAGAAAAGATCTCCTTGAATTTTGACGATGCCGATATCTATGAGGTTATAAATGCCCTATCCGACTTTCTGGGCATTAACTATATAATTGATCCGGGCATTAAAGGTAAGGTTAATATTCATACAAGCGGAGAGATCGATAAAAGCCAGTTGCTTCCGATCCTGGAAACAATCTTTGACATGAATAACATAGCCCTGGTCAAATTCGGGGATATATACAAAATTATGCCGGTCAAAGAAGCCAAGCATGAAATACTGGATGTGCATATCGGTCGACAGCTCGGTGTCCCTGCCTCCTATGACAAGGTCATTATCCAGATCGTTCCGCTGCACTACGTCGGCACAACAGAGATACAAAAGGTCTTAAAACCTTTTGTCAGCAAAGGCGGGGACATTCTTGATTATAAAAAGGGTAACCTCCTTATTATTGTCGAATCAGCAGCCAATATCACCAAGCTCCTTAAGCTTATCAACATTATAGACACTGATGCGTTCGAGCAAACCGCTATCCGTTTCTTTAAAATCAAAAACGCCGAGGTTAAAGATATCGCTAAAGAGCTGGAAGAAATTTTTACATCTTTCGGGATTGAAAAAACCTCTGCCAAAGGTATCGGAATATCGTTTATTCCTATAGAGCGGGTCAGCTGCATTCTGGCGGTCAGCTCTATACCGGGCATTTTTGAAAAGGTTGAGCACTGGATCGGTATTCTGGATACCGTTGATATGGAAGCTGAAGAGCAGGTCTTCATCTATTTCGTGGAAAACGGTAAGGCTGATGAAATCGCGGATGTTTTAAAGAAAATCTATGGAGAGGGCAAAACCGTAAGGAAAACCCCAACCCGGGCTACCCGAGCCAAACGCACCTCCAAAACCATAAAAAAAACCGCAACAGCTACTGCTCTTGAGGGCAAAATCAAGATTGTAACCGATGAAGCTACCAACTCCATCATTGTGCTTGCAACCCCCCATGATTACACGGTTGTCAAGGAGACCATCCGCAAGCTGGATATCATACCCAAGCAGGTTTTAATTGAGGTGCTTATTGCCGAGGTAACCCTGAGCGGTGATACGGAATTCGGCATAGAATGGTCACTTAAAGGAGACAGCGCCCGCATCGGAGGCTACAAGGGGCAGGACACCGTGGGATTGAATTTCGGCATGGCCCGCGAAGGCGGCTTTACTTATGCATTTGATTCGAACCGTCTTACGGCTTTCTTGCGTGCCCAAGCCAGTCAGAACAAGCTCAATATTTTATCCTCACCCCATATTCTGGCAGCTGACAACAAGGAAGCCCGCATCGAGGTCGGTCAGGAAGTGCCCATCGTTACCAGTGAATATGTCCCCCGGGATGTGGATACCGACACCTCAACCTCCCGTTCAATTGAATATCGCTCCACCGGGGTTATTCTTACGGTAACACCTCGGGTCAATGAGAAGGGTCTTGTGGCCATGGACATTACCCAGGAAGTCAGCGAAGCCCAGCCAGTGGTTGCCGGCGGTATTCAATCGCCGGTTATCAGCAACAGGAAGGCCGAAACATCCCTGGTGGTCCAGCACCAGCAGACGATTGTCATCGGCGGGCTGATCAAGGACCAGACAAGCAAAACGATCTCCGGCGTACCGTTTCTTGCTAAAATTCCTCTTCTAAGCTATCTCTTCAGCAACACAAATGATGCCAATGAAAAAACCGAACTGGTAATTCTGATAACACCCCATGTAGTCAACACCATTGATGAAGCCGCTGAAGTGACCAAGGAATTCAGTGCAAAGCTGAACCAGATTAAAAAATTAATTAAAAAAAGCGGTGATTATTGGCAGGACTATAAAAAATAGACCGGATGGTAGGTCCTCCATCGACAGGGATAGACCTTCCCCCTAGCCCGCATTATTCATGACTATTAGCGGCATCAGCCTTTGCAGCTTCAACCGTGAGGCTGCGCTTTTTTGCGAAATGCTCTAAAATCTGTAACGCAGTGTAAGATAGACTGAACTTCCCTCCCCTCGTACAAGCCCGAAAATACCGCGCGTATGAAAGCGCTTGTCGGTTATATTCTTAAGCTTAAAAGCAATTTCTGTATTTTTTAGCGGGAAGTCTGTAATGAAGAAATTAAGATCATAGACTACATATGATGGAAGATGTCGTCTACCCTCAAAAACATCTGATCCACCACGGGCCAGTTTGCGCGTATCCACATAATTGAGTTCCAGATTCAGCCTGAAATGTTTGAGAAAATAATAATCAATGCCAAAATTAATAATATTATCAGGTGCAACATTGAAAAAACTTTCCAGGGTGGTCTCTATGGTCTGATTCGGGTCATCCTCGCTGGGGACTTCCTGGGTAACGCGGGAGCCCCGTTGCCGGTTACCAAACAGATGGGAGTAATTAGCATACAGAGAAATGGATTTATGGGGCTGCCAGCGTGCGGAGAATTCAACACCTTTTATATTCTCATCGCCCCTGTTGATAATATCGCCTACAGCATTACGTTCAATGATATCATCGAGTGCATTATAAAAATAGTGTGCTTCAATGCTGCATATATTCTTATAGTTAAATCCCAGAACCGCTTCATAGCTGTCGATTTTTTCAGGATCAAGGCCTGACTCCTCAATAATGACTGCCAGGCTGGGTGTCCGAAAAGCACGGCCATAGAGCAGCTTTATATTAAAATAATTCCAGAAGATGTAATTGAACCCCACCCGTGGGCTTGTAAAATTCTTATACTCGCTGTGATAATCATAACGAATGCCAAAGGTGATCTCAAGGTTATCACGGATTCTCCACTTGTCCTGGAAATAGGCCGAGGAAAGGTGCGTATGAAAACTGGGAAAGAACGTAAAGCTTTCATCATTAAAGCGCAGCCTTGTTTTACTGCCGTCATGATAACGGTATGAAGCGCCCAGTGTAGTAAAATTATTACCAAAAAATGTTCGGTCGTATTTTATTTCTGCCCCATATTGCCTGGTTATCTGCTCGTAACGCGTCCGATCATAATCATCAATACTGTCAAAGTACTGGAACCAGCCCTGCAGAGAAAAAGAAGATTTGGTGAAAGATTTATTAAGCGTTGCCTGTACAAAGGAGAAGGATTTGCGTTCATA
This sequence comes from Thermodesulfobacteriota bacterium, assembly GCA_028278025.1. Lineage (GTDB taxonomy): Bacteria > Desulfobacterota > WTBG01 > CAIYCZ01 > CAIRTM01 > JANQFE01. Next base: position 25,185 of record JANQFE010000101.1, read on the forward strand.
ACCGTCCAGCAAAGAGTTCGGCTCTGAATAATAATCGCGGTAGCGTGAGTACCGACCGGAGATTTCAAATAAATCCTTGTAGCTCAGTCTGGCATAAATCTCGCCGTAACGGTCATCGTGGCGGTGCTTACCTCCCGGCAGATCCCTCTCATAACCCTCAGAATGTGATACTGAGCCGAACACAAAACCATCCCAGCCCTTTTGGGAAAAACCCGCCTGCAGGTTCGCCCCTTCGGTATCATAGGAGCCTGTTTCCCCCTTAATACGTACTCCCTGTACATTTTCCCCTTTGCGGGTCACCAGATTGACGATCCCTGAAAATGCATCGGGGCCCCACAGCGCAGATCCCGGTCCCCGAATTATTTCTATCTTTTCAATATAATCCAGCGAAAGCTCCATCCCGCGCGGATAATCTATGGTAGAAGCATCACTTGCAAAGGGAACACCGTCCATCATCACAAGGAATGAATCCGGCACCCCCCGCAAATAGATGCGTTCTTTGAGCTCATTGCGATCAATAAAAAATCCGGGTACCCTTCGCAAGGCTTCCGATAGCGTTCTGTATTTTTTAAGCTCTTCAGCCTGGATCACCGTCACGGCAGCGGGTGCCCTTCTGAGTGGTTCAGCCTTGCGGGATGCAATTGTTATGGTATACAGATCTTCGCCTATGAACATGAGCTCAGTATCGTCAAAAAATGTTGCATTATCAAATTCAGATGCATGCAGCCCGCAACACATCAGTACTGCAGCGAAGGCACCCACACAACTCCCCAGAATCATTTTGTGTTTTACTAGTATGCTTATCATAATCTTTACCTTAAGCGTTTAGCAAGACTGCGAAATTTACCCCGTGTTAAACCCAGCAGCTTTGCCGCCTCTGTTTGATTATCATTAGCCATTTCAAGCGACTGTTTGACAAGGTCCAGCTCCAACTCTTCGAGATCCAAACCGCCATCAGGCAATGCAAACGGCTCCCCTGTATGGGGCCGGCCCTCACCGTTAAGAGTAAGAAATCTGAGATGCTCCGGCCCTACGGGGCTGTCCGCCGACAAGATCACTGCCCGTTCTATAGCGTTTTGCAGTTCCCGTATATTGCCGTGCCAGGGATATCTGAACAGGATTTTTTTAGCCTCATCCGTTATATGGGGGTTGGCTTTTCCCATAGATTGGGCAAACCGGGAGAGAAAGAAATGTGCCAGAGGAATGATGTCTTTGCGTCTTTCGCGCAGGGGCGGCAAGCGCAGCGGAAAGACATTGATCCTGTAAAACAAATCTTCCCTGAAGCGGGATTGCTCTGCCAGTGCCTGTAAATCTTTATTGGTAGCACCTATTACACGCACATCTGCTTTTATGGACTCGGTGCCGCCAACCCTTTCAAACTCTTTCTCCTGGAGGAAACGCAGCAGTTTTGCCTGGGCATCCAGGGGCAGGTCACCTACTTCATCCAGGAAAATCGTGCCCTCGTGGGCAACTTCAAATTTGCCTAATTTTTTCTTATCGGCACCGGTAAACGCTCCTTTTTCATGGCCGAACAACTCACTTTCAATCAGGTTGGGAGGTATTGCTGCACAATTAATCGCCACAAATTTCTTTGTACTCCTTGAACTGTTATAGTGCACCGCCCGGGCAATGAGTTCTTTTCCGGTGCCGCTTTCCCCCAGCAGCAATACTGTAGTACTGGGGCTCTTTGAAACCATGGCAGCCTGCTTGAGTATCTGCAGCATCTGCTGAGATTCTGCTACAATATTTTCAAAATCAAAAAACTCGGAAAGCTCTTGGCGGTGTATTCTTTTTTCCTCGACAAGCTCGGAAAATCTGATTGAACGCTGGATGGTGATAAGGATTTTTTCTTCCTCAAACGGCTTTGTTATGAAATCAAGAGCCCCCTGCTGGATAGCTTCCACTGCAGACTCAATCGACCCGTAGGCTGTAAGCACAACAACCGGGTAATCCGGATCAATCCTTTTAATTTCCTTGAGCAATTGCATACCGTCCATTACCGGCATTTTCAGATCAGTGATTACCATAGCATAATGGTAATTCTGGAGCAGTTTCAGGGCTTCCTCGCCATTGGCGGCCTGATCTACTTTATACCCATTCTGCTCCAGCATAATTTGGAGTATGTGTCTGATCTTTTGCTCATCATCTACAACCAGGATTTTATGCATGGCTTACCCTTTCTCACAAAGTATTAGCTATCTTCCACAGGAAGAAAAATAACAAAAACCGTATCATCATCCGGCAGGTCAGAGAGTTCTATGCGGCCGTTATGGTTCTCTACAAATTTTTTAACAATTGCAAGCCCAAGCCCCGTACCTTTGGCTTTGGTAGTAAAAAATGGTTCGAAAATCTTCTCTTTTATCTCGTCAGCAATCTTAGAACCTGAGTTGCTTACCCTGACTCTAACCCAGCCATCCAGACCCTTAGTTTGTATGCGAATTATACCTTCATGCTCTATAGCCTGCACCGCATTGTTAATAAGGTTTAGCAGTACCTGATAGATTTGATTCTCATCCAGTGCTATGGGTGGCAGAGAACCCAGATCAATTGCCAAGGATATCTGTTTGGCAAGCTCTTCAGGAACCATAAAGTGTTCTGAAACTTTTTTTATAACACTATTAAGATCCGATATCGCTTTTTGTGGTGGTGTCGGCCGGGCAAACGCAAGAAAATCCTCAATCAGCTTATTTAGCCGTTTCACTTCCTCCTGAATATAGCCTATCATTGTTTCTCTGATACGGGCTTCTGTTGTTTGCTTTTGCAGGATGTCCACGGAACCCTTTATTATTCCAAGCGGATTTTTCAGCTCATGTGCAATGATCATAGAAAACTTGCCTATCTCAGCCATTTTTTCTTTCTGCGAAAGCTCCCGGTAGGTGTTTTCAAGTTGCTGTTTTTTTATTATCAGGGATTCTGCCATGATATTAAACGACTCGGTAAGCTGGCCGAGTTCATCGGTCCGGACAATGTCGAGTCTTTCCTGCCAGTTTCCCCGTGCGATAGAATATGTTGCCCGGGCAAGCCGCTGCATGGGCATAATCAATGTATGGGAAAAGTACAATGCAGCTATGCCCCCAATAAATGCGGCGGCTGTAGCAGCTATGATGATCCACCAGCGCATCCGATCAAGTGTCTTCATAATTCCTTTTCTGGAAAAAATCACCTCTACCCTGCCAAGAACTTTATCCGGCTGAAACCTGTCATCCTCTGTAGTCACGGTCTCTTTTTCAAAAAACAGACTCATGTCCTCTGTTATGCCCTCCCCGGTTTCAGGAGAGAAGTAAACCGGGCTTACAACTGTCTCCTTTTCCCAGGCCAAAAGTGTGATTTTTTTGTCAACGGAAACCAGCGGTCTGCCGCTTTGGTCAAAAATAGTTACCTGCTGTACATCCTTTTCCTGAACCAGGTTCTGCGCAAGAGAGGTAAGCTGGACCTTGTTCTCCATAAGCAGATGCACTTCAATATTCAGGGCCAGATTTTTAACCAGGGATTGGGCTCTGGTATTAAACTCATGCAGCAGGGCCTTGCGGGATTGCAACATAAAAACTACGCTGAAAACAAGTGAGATAAACACCACTATAAAAACCGTGTAACAAATAAATTTAACGTTCAGTCCCCATTTCATTACTCTATGACCTCATCAGCTTGCTGCACTATTGCAGGCGATACCGCAATACCCAGCTTTTTTGCTGTTTTTAAATCGATACTGATTTTTATATTAGCGGGAGCACTCACCCCGAGTTCTCCGGTAACGTCATCCTGTATGATTTTTTTCACCATTTGACCTGTCTGGATACCCACATCCTTATAGTCAACGATGAAAGACAGCAGAGCGCCATTTTTAGCAAACCAGCTATTATAACCCACCACAGGAATTTTCCTGCGCAGACACTGCTTGATAAGGTATTCAACTATCTTTGTTTTTCCGAGCTGTTTGTCAGGAATAATAAGCAGCACATCTACTGCGAATTGCCGGCTGTTTAGAATATCCGCAATCCCCTGGGCAGAGCTGACCGGAAAAGTATTGATAAACACACTGCCGGCTGCTTCCTGAAAAAAACTGTTAATAATGGACTGATTTGACGAAGGACTGTAAAAGATGCCCATTTTCTGCCTTTCCGGAAAGGCCTCTTTTATTTTTTTTATTTGATACCCGGGTGGAATGTTAAGACTGACGCCAGGATAGAGGCCCTGCTGCCCCAGGGTTCTTTCAGGATTAAGCACCATGCAAAAAAATCGGGGTACCTGTTCCTGGAACTGAGACAGTACAAAAGCCGCTTGGGGTCCAACCGCAATTATGCATTTCGGTTGTTTTTTAATAATTTTTTGGAGTGTTTCCTGCCCCTTTGCGAGGTCTTCTTTAATATTGACCAGCTGCAGGGAAAATCCGGCCAGCGGTTCTTTTATCCCCTCCACACAGCTGCTGTAAGGGATGATATCACTGGATGACATTATGAAAATATCTATGGAAAATGCACTGCTGCTAAAAAAGCATACTGCCAAAACAGCGCAACAAAGAGTCTTATAAAAGTAACCCATTAATACCTTTATTGAAACCACAGGCTTCCGTATCTGTTCCCAACCATATATATACTGAAATTACCCTACAGCCTATCGATCCCTATCATGGCTAAAACTAACCAAAACATAACTAAAAAAAAATCTTTTTGGCTAAAATCAACCAAAAAATACCCGGGCTGGCTTAAAAAAAATAGCTTGCGTGTGCTGGCAAAACAAGGTAGAAGCTTACAATTATTTGTTTTTGCTTTATTATTTTTAAAGCATCAGGCTTTGATTCTAAAAATATAGGGGCTGGTATATTCTTTGCTCTCTATTGTGAATATGTAAAAAATTATGTGCATTATAAACATTATTCAAGCACATCCACAACCTTTTTTTCACCGGTTTTACATGGTCGTAGATAATGACAGCCTATTTTTTTGACAGAAATTGGGACACAAAAAAAAGTGAAAAAAGACGGGTTGCCATAACAGGCATTGGTGCCGTCACGCCTTTAGGCAATAATGTTAAAACAACCTGGGAAAACCTCATTAAAGGGCAATCAGGTATCGGACCGATTACCCTTTTTAATGCATCAACATTTCCTGTAAAGATTGCTGCAGAAGTTAAAGATTTTAATTTCGAGTGGAGCGTTTCTGAAAACATTAATCCTTTTCTGGGGCGCAGTACTAAATTTTGCCTTCAGGCAGCTAAGGAAGCCTTGGAGCATGCTGCCCTGACCCTCGAACATATGGACACCACACGGATTGGGATTTGCCTGGGTTCTGATGAGGAATCTGCCCACCTGTCCCATTTTGATGAACTGTTTGAGTCTAAAAAAATCTATGAGCTTCTGGAATTGCGGCGAACATCTGATGGCAAGGATCACCCTTTTCCCCATCTTGCCTCTTCAAAATTGCTGGGACAAATCTGGCCATTGCGCAGAAGTGCTTACATGGCTGCAAATATAATGTCAATTCTGTATAACATCCAGGGACCCGTCAGTACATCCTCAAGTGCCTGTGTGTCGTCAGCCCAGGCCATTGGACGGGCCAAGAGAATGATCCAGGATGGCGATGCCGATGTTGTTATTACAGGCGGAAGCGATTCGATGATCGGCGAATTCAGTGTTATCGGGTTTGATAAAATCGGGGCCCTGTCAAAAAACAATCAAGATCCGGAAAAGTCATCCCGCCCGTTTGATTTAAAGCGTGACGGCTTTGTTCTGGGAGAGGGTTCTGGAATTCTTATCCTGGAAGAACTTTCTCATGCTAAAAAACGTAACGCCACAATTCTTGGTGAACTTGCCGGCTACGGCTCATCGTCAAATGCCTACCGCATTACAGCTGCACCCGAAAATGGTCAGGGGGCCGATATCTGTATAAAAGCCGCCCTGAAAGATGCCCACTGTTCTATAGATGAGGTTGATTACATAAACGCCCATGGAACCTCAACCTATCTGAACGATAAGAGTGAAACAGCGGCAATAAAAAAAGTTTTTGAGGATCGGGCGTATGAGATTCCCATAAGTTCCAACAAATCAATGCTTGGGCATCTAATTGCAAGTGCCGCCTCAATAGAATTGATCATTAGTATTTTAACCCTTACCTATGACCTGATACCACCCACAATTAATTACGAATACCCGGATCCCGAATGTGATCTGGACTATGTGCCCAACACCTCCCGACCCAAGCATCTCTCAACAATTCTATCAAATTCTTTTGCCTTTGGAGGGCAAAACGCTTCAATTCTGCTTAAGAAAATTGCATGAACCGTCGTGTTGTTGTAACCGGCTTAGGCGTTGTATCGCCTCTTGGAAACACTGTAAATAAAACCCAGCAAGCACTCTCTGAAGGCACATGTGGACTGAGTCCAATCATTTCCTTCCCCTCCAGCAGCTTTCCCGCAAAAGTTGCCGGTGAAATTCGTGATTTTAACCCGGCAATGTATGGGATAAAACCCAAATCACGCAAAGTAATGAATAAAACTATTCAATATGCCATTGCAGCAACCGGCCTGGCCCGCGAAGATGCATTGCTTAAAAACAGTAATTATTATGAATCCAGTAATGTAGGTCTCTCGCTTGGTGTACATGGCGTCCAGTTCTCTTCTGAAGAGCTTTTGCTGGCCTCGTATGAAGCAATCTCAGAAGATATGCGGGGATACATGTCAACAGCTTACAAAAATACCGGGGTTCCGGTAAAAATCAGAGATCCTGAACGTGCAGTCCACCCCCTGTGGGCATTGTCAGTGCTTGCCAATATGAGTCTTTGCCATGTAGCAATACAATATAATATACAGGGGCCCAATATAGCTCTCAGCTCTTTAGATGTAGCAGGTTCACAGGCACTAGGAGAGGCGTATAAAGCAGTTCGCCACGGAACAAATCCTGTCTATCTGGCTGGCGGCAGTTACGCGCTCAACACAAATGATTTTTTATCGCTATCATCCCTTAAACTGCTTTCAGAGCACAATCAGGACTGCAGACCGTTTGACTCTTCCAGAGACGGCTGTGTGCTGGGTGAAGGATCTGCCATGCTGGTACTTGAAGAATTGTCCCATGCCCGCAGAAGAGGTGCTAAAATATATGCAGAAATTGCAGGATTTGGTTCGCTGTTTGACGGGGATGCACCCTTTGATGATATGTGTACCACTCAGCCAGACAACCAGGCAATGAGCAGCTGTATGCATCTGGCTCTGGAAGATGCCTGCATTGCACCCTCGGCTGTTAATTACATCAATACTGATGGCAGCGGAACCGTTTTCGGCGACCGCAACGAGGCCCTCGCAGTAAAGCAGACCTTCGGCAGCTGTACTGGCACTGTTGCGCTCAGTTCAACAAAGCCCTTAACAGGACATATGCTTGCCGCTGCCGGGGCATTTGAAGCCCTCGCAACCATCCTTTCAATTAAGGAAGGCTTTATTCCTCCCACCCGAAACTGTACAAAACCGGACTGCATGTTCCCTTTGAATATTATAACTAAAACTGGTATAAGGAAACAATTGCAGTATGCTCTGTCGAACAGTTTTGGACTTTCTGGTGAATGTGCATCGCTGGTATTTAAAAAATATGAACCATAGCAGACACAATAGTTTTTAGATTTATAACACAGTTATGAAAAAACGAGCAGTTATAACCGGTATGGGGGCAGTTTCCCCTATTGGAATCGGCACTGATGAAAATTGGCACAGCCTTATCCGGGGAACATCCGGCATTGCCCCATTTTCGCGGTTTAATGCTGATCATCTGCCGATCAGCATAGGAGCAGAAGTCAAGAATTTTGATCCTAAAAAATTCCTTGCGGACCGCAAAACCATCAGGCTTACGTTTTTCAATGTGCATCTTGCTCTGGCTGCGGCCAAACTTGCTGTTGAAGATTCCGCCCTGGAGGTCGCCGGGCTGGACCCAACGAGATTTGGTGCAATCGTAGGATCCGGGGGCGGCGGATTTGATGACGGCCCTGGTTTTGAGGATTTGAATGATCCCATACTGAAATCCTGGGATGAGGAAAAACAGCAATTTGATTCCTCGAAATTCGGTGAACTGGGAGTTCCGTCCGCTTATCCGCTATTTTTATTAAAGGCGCTCCCCAACAATGCTTTTTACTATATATCACTGTTGTATAACATCCAGGGGGAAAATGACAATATTGTTTCCTCATACACTGGAGGATCTCAGGCGATCGGCGATGCTTTTCGCGCCATACGACGCGATCTAGCTGATATCATTATTGCCGGTGGGTATGATTCTTTGTTGACGCCAAACACCATTTTCAGCCTTGACGCCTTTAACCTGCTTTCAAAAAACAATGATCCATCTACTGCGTGCCGTCCCTTTGACCGCTTGCGGGACGGCACTGTGGCAGGTGAAGGCGCAGGATTCATGGTTATTGAGGAACTTGAGCATGCCCGCAAGCGCGGCGCTCGCATATATGCCGAGATAGCAGGCTATGGAAATACATCAAGCGCCTATGATATTTGCAGCCCTGATCCTGCCGGCACAGGTATTATGAGCGCCTGCCTGCGCTCCCTGCAGGATGCCTGCCTGCAGCCCGAGGATGTTGACTGGATTTGTGCGGACGGGGTTGCTACACAGGAAAGTGACCGGGCAGAAGCACAAGCGCTTCATACAGCCTTTCAGGATCACATTGCATCAATCCCGGTAAGTGCAACAAAATCAATGACAGGCCACATGGGTACCGGTACAAGTGCGGTTGAATCTATCTATACGGCCCTCGCTGTAACCAGGGGAGTACTGCCGCCCACGCTGAACTATACAGAACCGGACAGCAGCTGTGCTCTACAAATAGTTGCAAACCAACCGGTTGAGAAAAAAATATCCAGCGCACTTAACATTAATCAGGGGATCGGCGGACAATGCACTGCACTTGTCTTTAAAAAGTTTTAGATTACTGCCATGACAGCATGCCACCTAAGCAAATTCGGTTTTATTGTTCACTGCAGAAATGCTACAGAACTGCGACTGGCTCTCCTAAGATACCGGTTTTCCCCCTGGGGCCTGTTTTCAGACCAAAAGCTGAAAGAATACTGTTTAAAAAAAGGCTTTATTGAGAATATATTTACATTTAAAGAGCTGACGTCTGAACGACAGGCTGTCTGTCAGGGCAAGGCCTTCTGCCTTCTTTTAACACCTGAACAGATGCTTGAAAACCAGTCAATTGCTACCGAGCTTGTTATAAAAGCCTGCAAAATGGCAGAGGACTGGGGTGCACAAATGATCGGCCTGGGCGCTATTTGTGCTGTTATCGGCGCCCGGGGCGTGGAAGCTGCCCAAAGCTGCTCTGCCGCTGTGACCACGGGAAACGCTCTAACCGTATATGCAGCTGTTGTTGCCTTTGAGAAAATTATGCAGCGGCTTGAAGCAGATCAGGTTGAACCTAAAATCGCTATTGTGGGCTTCCCGGGCAGTATTGCTCTTGCGCTCACAAAAATCCTGTATGAAAGGGGCTTACACCTGATTGTAGTCAGCCGCAGGCAAACAGCCTTTTTGAAAAAATTTACCGATAATATTGGAACCGCAGCAGGTTCATTAGAAATAACGCAGGATCTGCACAGCGCTCTTCAGGCATCTCACATTATTTTTACAGCCACCTCAACGGGACAGATTATTGAACAAAACACGCTTCTGCCGGGCTCTGTAGTACTTGACATAGCCCAGCCAAAAGATGTTATATATTGCGAAAACGGCCGCAAAGATGTTTTAATTATCGATGCCGGAACGATAGCACTGCCCCGCTCAACAAAGCAGCCTTATCGTTATTCAGGCTTTGGCCTCAATGATATACCCTCCTGTCTGGGAGAGACCATAACACTTACATTTGAGAAAAAATGGGAGCAGTTTTCACTCGGCAGGAATTTACCAGTAGATAAAATCGAAGAAATCGGACGACTGAGCGAGCAGCATGGTTTTGTATTTGACGAGTTTCGCAGTTTTGGAAAACCCGTGTCACCGGAAAATTTCTCTGAAACAAAAAAAGCTTTATTAGGGCCGCATAATTAGTCAACAGCATGCAAAGACGTGCATGCTATGCCAGGAGAATTCTATGAAGCTAAACGATCGGATTGCAATTGTTACCGGAGCATCCCGCGGCATCGGCAAATCAATTGCACAATATCTGGCTTCCCAAGGGGCAACCGTAATATGTAATTACTACAACAACAAAGAAAATGCAGACAGCGTGGTAAATCACATTCAGGATGCCGGCGGCTCCGCTATGATCTATCAAGGGGATGTGCGCCATTTTGCTGAAATGGAGAAAATGGCACAGGATATCATCGCACAGTTTGACCGTATTGACATTCTGGTTAATAATGCCGGGGTTACCAAAGATGAGCTTATCCTGAGCATGTCAGAAGACAGCTGGAGGGACGTTATAGAAACAAATCTTTATGGTGCTTTTAACTGTACAAAGGCTGTCGCCCAGCAAATGATGTTTCAAAAAAGCGGCAGGATTATCAATATATCATCTGTTGCCGGTGAGCGGGGCGGCCGGGGGCAGGCAAACTATGCTGCCTCAAAAGGAGGGCTTAACGCTTTTACACGCGCTGCCGCAGTGGAGTTTGCCCCCAAAAAAATTACGGTAAACGCGATAGCCCCCGGAGTTATCGAAACAGAAATGAGTCAGGAGGTTCTGCGTCGCGCCAAAGAGATGGTAATGGACCACATCCCGCTCAAAAGACTTGGCACACCGGATGAAGTTGCCGGTCTGGCAGGATTCCTCGCTTCTGATGAGGCCGCCTACATTACCGGCCAGGTGTTCCATGTAGATGGTGGTTTCAGGGGATAGCCTCTACTATAGGTTAACAGGTATTCCTGTACATAGCACTATAGCTAAATTATTGTAATAAAGGAGTATAAAGCATGCAAGATCAAGAAATTTACGCAAAGGTTGAAGAAGCTATTGTTGAAGCACTTGGGGTAGAACCCGAAGAAGTGGAACCGCATTCAGGTCTTTTTGATGACCTCGGTGCCGAGTCCTTAGACTTGCTTGATATAGTCTTTCGCCTGGAAAAAACATTCACCATTAAAATCCCGCGAAGTGGTATCCAGCATGACGTTCTGGCAGCAGAGGGTGTAAAAGAAGAGGATGTGGTGGTTGATGGAGCATTGACTGCTCTGGGGGCTGAAAAGCTCAGGGAGAGAATGCCTGAAGTCGATCAGGAAAAAATCCAGGAAGGCTTCCGCATTGATGATGCCCCTACCCTGTTTACCGTGCAAACATTTGTCAACATAGTAAAACAGCAACTGGCGAACAAATAGTATGAGATGTCTACTCATTGACAAAATTCTGGATTATGAAAAAGGACAGCGTATTAGCGGTGTAAAGAATGTTACGATGAGTGAAAATTTCCTGCAGGATCATTTTCCCGGATTTCCGGTAATGCCGGGAGTTCTGCAGCTGGAAGCAGTTTTGCAGCTTGCTTCATGGCTTGTTTTTGCAACCACCGAATGTACTAAAAAAACCTGCCTTGCTTCTCTGAAATCTATTAAGTTCAAGGAGTTTATTGTGCCCGGGGACCAAATGCTGATAACCCTGGAACTGACTGCCCTGGATGAATCACATGCCGGTTTTAATGCCGCCATAGCTGTGGGCGGAAAGCGAAAAACCGAAATCAAAGGAGGCACACTGTCCTTTATTGATGCCGTGATGCTGGAAGATCCGCTAAAGGCAAAAGAGCATTTCGATTTTATAACAGGCAACGCACCCCGGGGAGGATTCCGATCCGGCAAAGGCAGCCTGCTGTAAAAAACTGGTACCGTTACTCACTCTTACGATGGCTATGATGCAGCACAACGATAAAAGACAGGTTGTTATTACCGGTATGGGGCCAGTGTCGCCCATTGGCACAGGAAATAAAAACTTCTGCAAGGCGCTGCATGAAGGCCGCTCAGGAATTGATTTTATTACACTGTTTGATGCCTCTCATCTATCCACCCGGTTTGCCGGCGAGGTTGATGATTTTGCACCTGATAATCTTCTTAAAGGAACCGATGTTATCAAACGTACCCGTGAGCGCAGGATTCTGCTGGCCAGTGCTGCAGCACATTTGGCAGTAGATGATGCCGGACTTGCCCGGGACGCGTTGTCTCACGAAAAATCTGCCGTAATCATGGGTGCCGGAGTCCACTCTCTTATTCCTGACATGCAAAAAATCATGAACTCGGGCATCTATACCGATTTGTTTGATGATCCGGACCCCGATCCCCGGAAGTTTGCAGAAACCATCGAGCAGGATGGAGAGAATTCATGGTATCCGGTGTGTAATCGTGTAAATGGCGGAACGCTGGCAATTGCACACGAGTACAAAATCTGCGGCCCATGCCATACGGTGGTCTCAGCCTGTGCTGCAGCCGCCCAGGCAATCGGACACGCCTATCAGCTTATTCAGAGGGGATCGGCGGATATCGCTGTAAGTGGCGGGTATGATTCCATGGTATTCCCCTTTGGGCTGTATGCTTTCTGTCTTTTGGGTCTTATGAGCACCCAAAACGAGACCCCTGAACAAGCCATGAAACCCTTTGACAAAAACCGGGACGGATTTGCGCTTGGTGAAGGTGCCGGAGCATTGATCCTGGAAGAAAAAACACATGCGCTGAAAAGAGATGCCAGGATCTATGCAACCCTGGCCGGATACGGATGCTCGGTTGATGCTTACAAAGTAACCGATCCTCATCCTAAAGGTGCCGGTGTTATCATTGCCATGCAGGAAGCTCTTCATGATGCTCGGATTAAGCCCGAGCAGATCGAGTATATCAATGCCCATGGTACGGCAACAGCAAAGAATGACCGTATTGAAACTGCTGCAATCAAAAAGGTCTTCGGTAAGCATGCCTGCAATGTAGCCGTTTCAAGTACAAAGTCAATGATCGGACATCTTATGGCGGCAGGTGGCGCCCTTGAGCTTATTGCCACCATTTTAGGGATGCAAAACGGGTTTATCCCCCCCACCATCAACTATAAAACACCTGACCCGGCTTGCGATCTGGACTATGTACCGAACACGGCCCGTGAGGCTGCCGTTTATACTGCCCTTTCTAACTCATTTGGGCTCGGCGGCCAGAATGCATCACTTATTGTAACAAGAAAAAATTGACTGTCCAGCGCATGTAAATGAAGTAGTAATTATTTACACCGTTAACGACACAACAAGGTTAAACCACCTATGGAAAGACGGGTTGTGATTACCGGGATGGGTGCCATGACACCTCTCGGAAACAGTTTGGAAACCACCTGGCAGGGAATTATTAACGGCCGCTCAGGTGTTGACTATATAACGGTATTTAACGCCTCAACGTTTCCCGTGAAAATCGCCGCCGAGGTAAAAAATTTTACTCCCGACCTGGCTGCCGTCCCGCAGAATATGCAGTTACTGACAGGCCGCAGTGCTTTGTTTTCCCTGGAAACATCAAAAATGGCTCTGATGGATGCAGGTCTTGACCTGACCCGGGAGAACCCCAACCGCATAGGAATTTCTCTTGGTGGTGATGAAGAATATCAACGGTTCAGCATGCTCAATGAAATATATGATCAAAGGTTTATCCACCGCTCATTTATCGAAGGTCTGGATGTATATATAGAGATGTTGCAGCACTCATCAGCACTTGCCCGATTGTGGTCTTACAGAAAAAAAACAGATATCAGCAGCAAACTTCTCTCAATTGTTTATAACACTAAGGGGCCGGTGGAGTCTTCCCACACCGCCTGTTCATCCAGTGGCCATGCTATCGGTAAGGCCAAGCGACTCATAGAAAATGCCGACTGTGATATCATTATAGCCGGCGGACACTGTTCTATGGTATCAGAATTTTCAGTTGCAGGCTTTCACCTGCTGGGAACCCTGTCCACACGCAATGACGCCCCCCAGAGGGCCAGTCGCCCGTTTGATCTGGACCGGGACGGTTTTATCATTGGTGAAGGTGCCGGGATGCTTATCCTTGAAGAGCTCAGACATGCCCAAAACAGGGGAGCCCGGATTTATGCTGAACTGTTGGGATATGGTTCATCCTCAAATGCCTATCGGCTGACAGATACCCCCCCGGACGGCAGAGGCGGGGATATTGCAATGGTACGTGCACTTAAAGATGCCCGCACCGATGCTTCCGCTGTAGATTATATTAATGCCCATGGTACAGCCACCATGCTTAATGACCGCAGCGAAACCCTTTCAATTAAAAAGGTCTTTAGAGACAAAGCCTACGGCATTCCAGTAAGTTCCAGCAAATCAATGCTGGGACACCTTGTGAATGCATCCTCTGCTGTTGAGCTTATAATTACAACCATGGCAGTCAAGGAAAACATAACTCCGCCTACCATTAACCTGGAAAAAGCTGATCCCCAGTGTGATCTTGACTACGTACCCGGCACCGCCCGCGAGCAGGAAATCAGCATTGCACTTTCAAACTCGTTTGCTTTTGGCGGACAAAATGCATCTCTGGTGGTTGCAAAATTCAGAGGATAACAGATTATAAAGGAGTGTAGCTATAGCACGCATAGCAATCACCGGAATTGCAGGACATTTGGGCTCTCAACTGTTGGCACACCTTGCAAGGGATCAGACGGTAGAGCAAATACTCGGGTTTGATGTACACGAACCTCACTCAAAAACCGAAAAACTGAAATTTTTTCGGATTGATATCAGGAACAGTGCCATAATCCCCTTGCTGCAAACCGAGCGTGTTGATACACTTGTACACCTTGCATTTATAATGAATCCGGTCGGCATTGAGCGGCAATCCTACGATATCGACGTCAATGGCGCTCGCAACCTTATTAATGCAGTAAAAAGCAGCTGCATAAAAAAAGTTATTCTCTCAAGCAGCACATCCGTATATGGCGCCCATGCTGATAACCCCAACCCTATAGATGAAGGCCAGCCCTGCAGACCCAATCCCGGTAATCTCTATGCGGCCCACAAAGTTGCCATGGAAAAGCTCTTTACAACCCTGCATAATGCCCATCAGGATATTACGCTCACCGTTTTCAGGATATGTATGATCCTGGGGCCCCACATGGATAATAACATCTTAAGGGCTGCACGGGTGACCCCCGGAATACTTACGGTAAAAAAACACAATCCCCATTTGCAGTTCATTCATGAAGCTGATGTTGTAAGGGCCCTGCTGTGTGCAGTGAGAAATGATATGCCCGGGATATTTAACCTGGTCGGGCATGGTTCAATAACCATGGAGAGATTGTGTAAAATACTGCACAAAATCCGCATCCCGCTTAACTTTACAATGCTCCGTTTTGTCCATGGTTTTTTTCGGGTGCTGCGCATTCCTCTTATGGACTTTGAGTCGGGTTGGTTGCATTTTTTTAGAGCCTCCTGCATTGCAGACAGCACCAAACTTGAGCACGAATTTGCCTTTAGGCCGTCATTTTCTACTGAGGATGCCCTGAGAAGCTATGTGGAGGTAAAAAAATTATCTTTTAAGAAACCAACAAAAATATAGTTGTGAAACGGTTAAAAATATTTTAGGCTGCAAAACATCATGCGATTCTATCTTTTTGACAGAGTTATAGATTTTGTCTCCGGCTGCGAAGCCAGCGGTATAAAAAACGTGTCATCCCAGGAGGAATTTCTTATTGATCACTATGACAGACATCCTGTTATGCCAAATCCGCTTATTATCGAATCATTGGCTCAATTGGGGGGCTGGCTGATAACGGTTTCAAGTGACTATAAGTACCTGGCTGTCATGGTCATGATTAAAGGTGTAGCGGTGCAGGGTGAAGCAGTGCCGGGCGACCAGATACGTCTGTACACCAGGATAGAAAATATAAATGAATATGGAGCAACGCTTACCTGCAAGGCCTCGGTACAGGAAACACCTATTCTGCAGGTTAAAAACATTACGTATGTGCTGTATGAAATCCCGCAAGAAGACCGGGAGGACCTGAAAAAAAAATATACTGCTTTATCGGGCAGTTAGATCGAGGAGGTCCTGAAAAGCGCCCATGAGATTTTTAATGGTCGACAGAATTTGCAAACTAAGCCCCGGTAAATACATTACAGGCATAAAAAATATCTCATGGAACGATGATTTTTTAGAGGAAGTCTTTCCCGGAGGCCCTTTTTATTCTCCTGTTATTGCAGCAGAGGCTGTTGCCCAGCTGATTTCATGGCTGATCATTAAAAGCAGTAATTTTTCCCTAAAGCCTGTTATCACCATGCTTGATTCTTTTGATATCACAGGTTATATGATACCTGGTGATCAGCTTCAGCTGACAGGCCAAATAGAAAGCATCTCCGAAGACAGTGCCCTGGCACACGGTAAAGTTCTTGTAAACGGTCGTTCTGTTATCGAGCTAAACCATGCTGTCTGCTATCTGTATCCTCTTGGCGAACTTGATCACCCGCAAAAAGCACGGATACAGTTTAAGAACCTCTATGACGGGGGAAAGTACCTGCTCACCTCAATACATAACAACCCCTTACCTATCATGCGGGAAAAAATTCCTATTACCACCAAAAAGTGGGTGGATACTATTACCGAGGATGACCAGCCAGACAGGCTAAGGGGCCTAAAGAATGTCACCGCAACTGAGGCTTATTTTAATGATCACTTTCCGCGCAAACCGGTTTTGCCGGGTGTCCTTATTGTTGCATCCATGGTAAGCCTCTCCAGGACCCTGGTTAATCGATTACTTGACCGTCACGACTACCCGGAGAAAAAGCCTGTAGCAGTTCTCCTGAAAAAAATAAAATTCAGGAAGTTTATTCAACCGGGTGACCAGCTTTATATAGATGCAGAGGTATTATCGTTTGCTGCTGATAAAAGCTCTGTGAAAGCAAAAGTAATCTGCAACAACAAAACCGCTGCAGCCGCGTTTGCAGAATTTATCCACCTTGATTACAACAAATACAGAAAAAACTATCCTGTACGAACAACCTGATATCCGGACGACAAAAAAGTCATTCTGCCTCCTGCAGAGCCGAAGGCGTGATCGGTGAGCCGCTCAAAGTGGCAACACTGTATATATTCCAAAAACTGGACTCCCGCTTGCAGGAATCCATCCAACAACAAATAATTTGAGCCCCCTGCCGGGCCCTATCTACGTAATCTGCCTTGCAAAAGAGACTGCCTTATGCCATAATGCACTAATTTTATACAACGCAACTGAAAAACACTATGAAAAATAAAAGAAATATTTTGCTGATCGTATTGGGTTGCCTTTTGCTGGGAGCGTTTTGTGTTGAGCTGATGTGGATGTACAGGATCAATACCCACCCGAGCGAAGACGCCTATATCACCTTTCGGTATGCGCGCAATCTGGCTGAAGGCTTCGGCCTGGTTTTCAATCTCGGCGACCGCGTTGAAGGTTACTCTAATTTTCTCTGGGTGCTGGTTCTGGCACTGATACACAAACTGGGCTGGGATATGATCAGCTTCAGCAGAGCTGTCGGGGCCCTGTGCAATCTGGTGTCACTGGGGCTTGTCTGGTTCATCCCGCGGCGTTATTTCTATTTAAAAGGATGTACAACCCTGCTGGGGCCTTTGCTCTATATTCTGTTTTTACCCTTTCATTTCTATGCCGCCAGCGGGCTTGAAACATCACTGTTTACGTGCTTGTTGTTGTTGGGGCTTCTGGTGGTTTTCTGGGCTGCAGACAGGCCCCTGCGTTTCATGGCGGCCTGTTGTATCTTTCTGCTGATAGCTTTCACACGGCCTGAGGGTATCACCTATTTTATCTTTCTGGCAGCCTATATACTCTGGCGCTCTATCAGCAAGCAGGAACCGTTAAAAAACTACCTTCCCGGCATAGCTTTTTTTGTTGTGTGCTATGGTGCGTTTGTCCTGTGGAGACTTAACTATTTTGGGCTGCCTTTTCCAAACACCTACTATGCTAAAAGTTCTTTTCCCTTTATAGCACGAACTTTTGTGGGCATTTTTATCAACAAAGGTTTTATAACCCATTATCCTTTGCTGTGCCTGTTGCCGCTTACCTTTATCGGGTTTGCCAGGCTTACTGTTGATAAACATCTCATGACGATTATAGTACTGCTGGCGGCAGGTCTTGGCTTCAGCCTGGAGTTTGCCTGCTGGGACTGGATGCCCTATTTCCGTTATAATGTTCCGTTCGTACCATTTATTATTTTGTTATGTCAGATCATCTTTTCAAAACTTTGGTCTACTGTGTACTCAACGGAATCTATAAAACAAAAATATGCCTGGGGCTGTATTACGGCAATTTTTCTTTTTGTTGCCGCCGAGCAGTATGCAGCTGACCTGGGGTTTAATATCCGGTGGGTACAGCTCAACAACTACGCTCAACATAATTACAAAGTGGTTGGCCAATGGATTAAAAAGGAGCTCGGCAGCAAGCCAGTTATCGCACTTGGTGATGTTGGACGTTTTGTGTATTTCTCAGATGCAACGGTTATGGATTTCTACGGACTGATGGATAAAGAATTTGCCCAGCTCAGGAAAAAATACGGTGCACCTGATCTTGATTTTTACAATTTCAGGTTCAATTTTGACAGTTATAAGGAAAAAGAACGCCGGCTGTTGCTACAACGTGCTCCTGATTATATTTTCCTGTATAATTATCACCTGAAGGTTTCCGATACTTTTCCGGCCAGTGCTGCGGGCATTGTGGAACACGCTGATTTCAATCAAGACTATGAATATATGGCAACCTTGCCCGTTTTTCCCGACTTTGAAAGTCCGTACTGGCCGAAGCTGCATTACTATATTGATATAATTGACCTTTCGGCCGGGCTGCTGGCCTGGATGAAAAGCAAATGGGCCTATGATATATATGTACGCAAGGATTCTCCTTACAAGCGTTTTACCTTTGAGTTCAACCCTGACGGCAGGATACGGAGGGTCATAGAACAAACAGCCCAAAACTTTGCAGCGCGCAAATGAAAAAAGATATGCACCCCGGCACACACACTTCTTCTGATAAAAATCCAAAAGCCCGGCAGAGATTCCAGAAAAGTAAAGTGACCATCTGGCATGGGATGACATTTAGTGCCTGGGCCCGCATGCTGCTGAAGAACCGTTTGCAGGTAAGTCCCGGCAAAATCCCTCTTGCAATTATCATCACATTGTGCGCTGTGGGTAATAGCCTGCTGTGCTTGCTGGAGGATCTTGTGTATGGCCGCAAGATTGCAAAAACCCGTATAACGGCCCCCCCCATATTTATTATCGGACACTGGCGTACCGGAACAACCCTGCTGCATGAACTGCTGAGCCTTGATACAAACCATACCTACCCGACATCCTTTGAGTCTTTTATTCCGAATCATTTTCTTATCTCAGAATGGTGCTTAAAACCTTTATTAAACATGCTGACACCTGCTCAAAGGCCCATGGATAACATGCAATTTGACATGGATTTGCCTCAGGAAGATGAATTCGCCCTGTGCAACTCCGGCGCACGTTCCATTTATACCGGCATTGCGTTTCCGAACCGGCTGTTGGATTACATGGATAATATTGATCTGGACACTTTCACACCGAATGATGTACGCTACTGGGAACGTACCTTCGTGCACTTTCTCAAAAAAATAACCTTGAAACGCCCAAAACGTATAGTTCTAAAATCTCCGACCCACACCTTTCATATTAAGACACTGCTCAAACTCTTTCCTGAAGCCCGCTTTATTCATATAGTGCGCAATCCCTACAAACTTTTTTCCTCTACGGTAAAAATGTACAGCTCCCTGGTGCAGGAATTCAACTTGCAAACACCTGACCTTTCAGATGTTCATGAATATACCTATCGAATGTTTACCCGCATGCACAAAAAGTTTGAAGAAACCCGGGCACTTATTCCGCCTTCCCAGTTCCATGAACTTCATTATGAGGAGCTTGTAAAAGATCCCGCCCGTGAGATGCACACCCTCTACACACGGTTGGGGCTCAAAAACTTTGAATCGGACCTGCTGCCGGCGTTAAATGAGTATATTGCTGAAAAGTCAGACTATAAACCCAACTCTTACCAAATGCCTGCAGACCTGAAAGCCGAAATTACACACCGCTGGGGAGATGTTATTAAAAAATACGGCTATACCGAATAGACCCGGGGCAGTTCAAACCCTTTTTGTACATATTTTTTAGTAAAAAATATTTATGAAATTTAGCTGTGACCATACGAACCTGAATACGCGCGCACGGGCCGGTACACTCCGCCTGCCCCACGGTGACGTGCAAACACCGGTTTTTATGCCCGTTGGAACCCAGGCCGCCGTAAAAGCCCTGACTCCGCGTGAACTCGATGATGTCGGTGCCCAAATAATCCTGGGCAATACCTACCACCTGTTCCTCAGGCCCGGCTGCGACATTATACAAAAAGCACACGGACTCCACGGTTTCATGGGGTGGCAAAAACCAATCCTTACAGATTCCGGCGGCTACCAGGTATATTCTCTGGCAGAGCTTCGCAAGGTCACCGATGATGGTGTTGTTTTTAAATCCCACATAGATGGCACCACCTTTACGTTTACTCCTGAAAGTGTTATAAAAATTCAGGAAGAACTTGGCGTCGATATCATGATGCAGCTCGATGAATGCCCTGCGACCCATGCCACCAAGCAGCAGATTGCTCGGGCTGTCGACAGGACCAGCCTCTGGGCCCAGAGGTCTGGGGATGCCTGGTCACACAGGGCAACATCGCTTTTTGGCATTGTCCAGGGAGGGCTGCACAGTGACCTGCGGCAACAAAGTGCTGAAGCGTTGATTGCTCTGGATTTGCCTGGTTATGCCCTGGGAGGATTCTCCGTGGGTGAAGATATGCAGGATGCCTATCCGGTTATTGCACAGGTTGCCGATATGCTTCCACATGACAAACCGCGCTATCTCATGGGGGTAGGCTTTCCAGAGGACATTGTACGATCTGTAGGTTTCGGCCTTGATATGTTTGACTGCGTGCTTCCTACCAGATGTGCACGCACCGGCATGTGCTTTTTCTCCGAGGGCCGGCTGCGGATAAAAAACACTTGCCACAGGGATGCAATTGAGCCCATTGATCCGCAATGCTCATGCTACACCTGTCGTAATTTTTCACGCGCATACCTACGCCATCTTTTCATGGCCAACGAAATTACTGCAATCGTTTTGATGACCATACATAATATATACTATTATCTCGATCTGTGCTCCCGGATGCGGGAAGCAATCATGAAGGATACCTTTCAACAGTTCAGTGATACTTTCTTTGCATCACTTAAATATCTCTAAGAAACGCTAACACTATGGCAAGGAGGCAGGTGCATGAAAAAGAAAATAATATTTTTGATAGTACCGTTTTTTTTCATCCCCGTTACCTGTGCGGCTCTTGATTTTGGGGGGCTTGAAAAACAGCTGGAAGAGTACGGGGTGGATAAAGTTTTAAAATCAGCGGGCCTTGATCTTGATAAGGTTACAAACTATTTGAACTGGGACACAATAAATATATCCATTAAAGCCGACATGACAAGCATCACTGATAGCATGGGCAGACACCTGCGGGTTAATTCCAAGATATATAAAAGAGAGGTTTCAAGAATCAGGTTCGACATTCAGGGGGATCTAAACATCCCCCGGGGCAATACCCCTCTTACCTTAAAGGATATCTATGTGCTTAACTATCCCTTAAAAGATGAATCTTTTTTAATCGCTCCTTCCCGGAACGGTTATATAGAGCTTGAAGGTGAAAAAAGCGAAGAACTGTTCGGTAAATTGAAACAAAAGCTGAAAGACAGAGATGCAAACATAGAAAAAAAAGAAAAGCTGGGTACGGAAACTATTGAGGGGTATCTCTGTGACAAGGTTCATATGATCATGACGCAAAAAGACGGTACCAGGAATGACATTACCGCCTGGCTTGCCCAAGATCTGCAGAATTTCCCTCTAAAGGCTATTGTCGATTTCACAACATCCCGCAATATAACCGGACGGAACATCACGGAATTTAAGAATATTGAAAAAATCCTGCCGGATATGGCATTGTTTGAAATCCCGGGGGGATTTCACAAATATGATACCCTCCTGCAACTTGCAACCGGCTCAAAAGTCGGCTCACGGGTAAAAAAACGCAAGGGCAAAGAGCGTGGATTACGAAGAAGATGAGGGACCGGTATATATCAGCTGATCATCCTCGTAGCCGCACAGTTCCACATAGGCTGATCCATTCAGTGTCTGGTTATTTATAGTACCCTCTACCGTGCACAGGCCTTCCCAATAGGAAGGTGTCATAACGCCGTAAAGGCTCTGTTCATCAAAAAGGGGCGTTATAAACAATACGGCATCCAGCTCGGGTACCTCTACTGTCCAGTCAAGCGGATAGGTGCACTGGGCATTCTCATCTGTAAACATCCGGGCAGTCTCTACCCTGAAGTTTTCACCATAGTATACTGTACCGTCAGCAGACCGGTACGTCCAGTGAGCGCTCATGACGTTTTCACGAACGTTGCGGTGCTGGGTCAGCATGAACGCACCCCCGTCATTAAAGCGCAATGAGAACCAGTCCCACATTGCAGCAAGGCGTGTAAAATCACCCCACTGGTGATCCATCCAGGTCCGGCCCGATATAATCGTGTGTTGAAAATTATTAACTGTTATGGTTCCAGTGGTGGCAAGGTTTGTAAAAGAATAGTAGCCGGACTCAAGCCCGTCCCCCATAAGGACAACCCCATCCTCACCATGCAGCAGGACATTTCTGGCAGGCCTAAGGATTAATGCAAGCGAGATATCTTCAGTGCCGGCCTTGATATGTATACTGCCTGATTCTGTAAAAGCATATGAAAATCCATTGATACTTATTTCCGGCACAGCTTCTGCAATACCGGCAACCGGCGGATAGGTAATTGTTTCTGCAAAAACATGCCGGGCGTCTGCAGGTTCACTGACAGCGCAGTGGCCCAGATAGACAAAACTATCATAGGAAAAAATCCAGCGCTTAAAAATGGTAAACTCAAAACCAAGCGTTTCTCCCCGGCTGGTAAACACCTCCCCGGTAAAATACCACCACTCGCTGCGATCCTCCAAGTGGGGGCCATGGTCGCGGGGGAACTCAAGCGGTGTTTCTATCCTATTGCAGGAAATCACTGTAAAAAAACTGTAGAGCAGGCTGCACAGAAGCATTTGCCTGTAGTTAGAATACAGCGTCTTGAAATGCATTTCAGTTCCATGCAGACCGGTTATCTTTTCCAGCATAACCGGTCCGAAAAATGATACCTCTTATGTAGTGGGCTCTCCTTACAGAGGTGCCGATTTTTCTGCTTTAGCGGTTCAGACTACTCCCAATGATTGGTACCAGCGTTTCTAGCAGTTGCAGGGCCTGGTTTTTCAGACCGGGATTGGCCTCGAAAAGCTCAATCAGCACGTCTGAAGAGTCATAATAAAGCCCTATCAGCGTTCTGCCAGCCGCGGTCACGCTGAGCACCTCATCACGCAGCTGACGCAGTGTTGCAAGCCGCGGATCCCCGCATCCCAGCAGATAGCCTGCAGAGCAAAGTATTAAAGAGCATTTACCTTCATAGCGGATAAGCCTCCAAAATTGCCCACCCGGTTCAGAAAGTTTCAAATTATTGCATGCTATTTCTTCATCACATACCATTTCAATGGGTACAAGCGTTTCACTGTCCTTAAAGCATTCATTGGCTGCAAGCGTCGCATTATCTCCGTTCAGTTTCTGATAGTAACAGGTTACTTCGCAGCAGCATTCCAGGTCTTCCCCGTCATCATCGTCGCCATCAGCAGCCCCCACGTTAACGGCAAAGGCTAACAGGACTGCCAGCAATAAGGACATTATTACATATGTTTTTTTCATTACTAACCTCCCCTTTACATGTCATTATAGCCATTGTTTTATTATAATATTCTACATTTAAACCAGCAGCATTAAAAAATCCCCCTTTGCCGCTTCTAGGGCACCGGGGGATTTTTCTGACCATTTAAAAACTCCAAACTGGGATGTTTCCTGCTCTTAAGACGTGGTAAAACAAGAAACTATTTCTTGGATGGCAGAATTGCATCCTTGCAGGCCTTGGCCACTCTGAACTTCACAACCGTTTTGGCCTTAATAGTAATCTCTTCACCGGTTGCAGGGTTTCTGCCCTTGCGGGCTTTGCGCTTTACCAGAACCAGCTTGCCCAGGCCTGGAAGTGTAAAAGAGCCTTTCTTCTTGGTTTCTTTGTAAGCAATGTCACCGAGAACATCCAGAAAGCCGTTAACGTCTTTTTTGGTCATGTCCATCTTGCCGGCAAGTTCAGAAGCCAGTTGCGCTTTGGTTATGGGTTTTTGTGCTGCCATAAAATATCCTCCTCTTCACTCTTGGTTAAGTTATTAAAAAATATTTTAAACTACTATTTGCTATCTACCCTGCGGTGAATTTCAACCCCATTAATACAGGGGTTTCAGTTTGTGAAGGGTGAATGACGATAAAGATATAATCAAATGCAAAATGCTTTGTCAATAAATAAAACAACAAAATTGCCTAAAAAAAAATTTTCTGGAAAAACCATGGTTGTCCGCATGAAGCCTGATTGTAAGATAAAAAATCAACAATGTCACATTGTTCTCATAAAAAAGGTATAAAATATGCAAAAATACTGTGGTGGTTCTCAGCATGCACAGTTAAATAAGCACACAACATTCTATAACGAAAAACCAGCAATACTCGCAGATACCTGGCAGGTCTAAAAAAAACAGGCAGCGGAAAGGAGTGAAAAAGGCTGCCTGTTCAGGGGTTATCACACTACCCGGTAGTAAAGGTTGTGGTTGTTATTAAAATAAAGACCCTCGAAAAAACCTTTCGTTGCTGTGAGGGTCTTTTCCAATCCGACGATGCCGGACCTTCACCGGCTAATATAGTTTGTTATATTGTCGTGCCTTGTGTGAAGGGTTATCGAACATCTCAGATTTGTATACCTCCTTATCTTACAAAAAAAGTTACATGCTTTTCCATATCATGTTTGTCTATGTATAGTATATAGCAGTATGCTGGCAAAAAACCATCCAGCAAAAGTATGATTTTATTTCGTATATTTGCATTACACTGTCTAATACATTCTCCTGAGAAAACAGTAGTAGGTATGCACTGAAAATGGGTTTAGAAGGAAAAGAGTTGTATTTTTTAAGCCTTGACTCTTGTATAATAACTATTCATACTTTAATAGGAGAGGGAAGGATAGGGGGTAGGTTGCTCCTCCTCTTCCCCTACCCCTGAAAAGGCCCCACCACCCCCGGGTTTTCCTTCCCTATAAAAAAAATGCTGTTACTGCCCACATTAGATACACCACCTCCCCGGCAGATTCCATAAAAAAGTTAACGCTTATAAAATATTTTTAAAGACAAGCCTGTACTCTTAAAAAGTTGCTTTAGATATTACATGTCGACCAATAGGGGAAAATACAGTCTGTGGGTATACACATAACGGTATGACTTTTAAAATAATAAAAAAATCGTCCGGCTTTTAGGATTTCTAAAAGAGGGGTCGCC
This sequence comes from Thermodesulfobacteriota bacterium, assembly GCA_028278025.1. GTDB lineage: Bacteria > Desulfobacterota > WTBG01 > CAIYCZ01 > CAIRTM01 > JANQFE01. Next base: position 50,641 of record JANQFE010000101.1, read on the forward strand.
GGACGATTTTGAGGTATCCGGATGGAAAAAAGGAGGGGCAAACCACCCGGATAATTAAATTCTAACATATATATATATCAAAAACCATAATAAATGCAACAATAAAATTATTTTAAATTAGCAAGCAAAATCATATACTTGCAAAGCATGACGAGAAAAAAACTCATTAACACATATTCTTTTTTTAAAATACCAGTACAATATCATTCTTAAATTTAGCGCAATGATTATATTTATTAACCCTTTTCGGACGGGTAAAAGAAAACGAATTGATTGCAACAATACCTGAAATGGTCAGGATAGACCCTCAGCGTTATTTCTACAGAGACAATAACGGGCCTGAAAAGTAACAGATACCGGGAGCGTGCCACTCATCAGATAATCTATTCAAGATATCCTAATGCTTTCAGTTTTTCCCGTTCCTCCTGACCTATATGCACTTTTTTTTCAAAGGGTGTAGTAATGCCCGGCTCTTTTACACCAACCAGGTCTGTCACATCTTGCAATGCCTCTAGTTTACTGAGAAGCTCCTGGTGCAATGTTGCTTTAACGTCAGGCTCCTGCGCAACAAGATCGGTTTGCTCCCCGGGATCTGCCTGCAGATCAAAGAGTTTGAACCTGTCCTCTTCAACCTGTTTGTCATTAATCATTTTCCATCTTTCCGATCGTATAAAAAGACCTTCCTGGGTCCCAAACCCGAAGGCATATTCTTTGCCTTCTTTACCTCCCTGCAGAAGTTCTATAAAACTTTCTCCCTGTAAAAACGGTTTTTGTGCCCCTACAATATCCAGTATAAACGGCATTATGTCTATGCTTTCAACAAGATGGCTAATGGTTTTTTCACCACTGTATTTGGTAAAGCTGAATCCACCTTGCGGTAACTTAATGATTAACGGGACATGCATCTGTTCTTCATGATAATAGGGCTTGCCGTGGGTCATGTACCCATGCTCCAGAAAAGCTTCCCCATGATCTGAGGTAAGTATAATTAAGGAATTTTCATACAAGTCCATTGCCCGCAACATTTTAAACAAATCTCCAATACATTTGTCCATATAGGCAATTCCATTATCATAAAGCGAGATTATATAGTCCAAGTCTTCCCCATTAACCGCAATTTTATTTTTTTCTATGTACCCTAAAAATTTCGTGGCAGCAATATTGCCATGCACACCTGTAACATCACCGGTATAATTCTTGGTAAACAAGGTATCGTAAGGGGGCGGAGCATCATAGGGGAGCTCGTTAGTATCAGAATGAACATCAAAGTAGTGAATAAAAATAAAATTATTCTTTTTTTTATTCTTCTGCAGGTATTTTTCTATAAAGAGATTCTGGTATTCACCATTTCTCAGTGGCTCTTCAGGATTATATTTTTCTTCAAGATGATAATAATCAAAGCCCTGGTAAAAACCATATGCCGGATGCATCCACAGACCTCCGGTAACAAAACCCATTGTCGCATAACCATCATTTTTCAAAATTTCAGCAAGCGTCACTACCCGTGCGGGCAGGGCAGCAGTGAACGTACGCCCGACCCCATGCGTTATAGGGTATAGGGAGGTAAACATCGACATGTGCGAGGCGAGAGTCCACGGTTCATGCACATAACATTTTTCAAAAAGTATATTTTCTTTTGCAAAAGCATCTATGTTCGGAGAGGTATTGCGTCCGTATCCATAGCAGCCCAGATGGTCGGCTCTCAGGGTATCTATGGATATAAAAATTATATCCGGTTTTTTGATAGTAAATGTTTTGGTATAGACGAGCAGTGAAACATTAAAAACACCTAAAAGCAGGACGAGAATTACGGCAGCTTTGTTAATATGTCTTGCTTTTATACTCACCAGGAGTCTGTTCCAGTTAACTTTATACAGACACCATCCAGCTATCATTGCTATTCCAATTATCACGGTATCATATAAAAAAGTTTTCAGGTGAAAACGGGTAGGGCTGAAAAAAACATAGTAGTAATGGATATACCAGACAGCATATCCGCACAACCCCAACAATATCACACTGATGCGAATTATCTTAAGCCTGCCGGATTTTTGCGTACCTCCAACTATTCTCCTGCAAACCAGTTCTGTCACAACAAACAGGATCATCACAACAGCCCAGGCAAGCATTCCATAAAGCACAAACCTGTTGAGGTATTCTTGCAGATTGACTATCAGCAGCCTATGCATTTCGTATTGAATATACCGATTTGTAATGATGTGTCTGAGGTAAGCAACAATACCGGTAAAAAATCCAATCGTCAGTACTATCGACAAAGTGGTTACGGTTCTCTGGCGGATGTTCATATCGTGAATGTCCCTATGCGACAGATACCCTACAGTAGTAAACATACATATACATACAAGTCAAAGTATAAAAAAACGCCTGCAATGTGTCAACAAAAAGAAGGTGGTCACATACCTTGGTGCTTGAGAAACCTGTTCCCAAAGAGATCATCCTTGACAATAAACGTCTAATCATCCTATAGTTGTACACAATGTTTAATTTATTAATTTTCAGAGCTCAATCAACCGGTGAATAAAGGCTTTCGCAAACGTCTGCTCATCTTTTGTCTGGTTATTGTACACATTCTCCCTGTTTGGCTTTTTACCTATTTCCCTTCCCAGGACGGCCCCTGTCATTTATATAACGCCTATGTGCTGACCGCCCTCAATCAGGAGCAGACCCCTCTTTTAGGGGAGCTGTATCAGCTTAATACAAAGTTTTTTCCCAACTGGCTTACCCATCTGGTACTTGCAGCCCTTATGTTTGTTGTATCCCCTCTTATTGCAGAAAAAATCCTGCTGAGCATGATTGTCGCTTTGGTTCCGCTATCACTCTTTTATTTTATTAACAGCATCAACCGGGGCAGGGATTCTTACGGCTTTCTGGGCTTCTTATTCAGCTACAATTATCTACTGCATATGGGTTTCTGGAATTTTTGCCTGTCTGTCTCTTTGTATTTTTTTACACTGGGTTTTTTCTGGCGTCATAAGGAACAAATCCGCATCGGACCTATAGTCAGCATCAACCTGCTGTGTATGCTTATCTACTTCTGTCACATCATATCATTTGCCCTGCTGCTGCTTTCAATCAGTTTGCTTGCCGTCACACTATATTATCGCAACCCCTTACACGTCGCAAAACTTCTAGGATGCATTCTGCCCTGGTATGGTGTTATGGCCAATTATCTGTTGTCCAGTACTGCCGAACAAAGCCGTGCCTATGGGGGCAAGCAGTGGCTGCTGGACTTTTTTCTGAATATTAAATCTCTGGTATATTACACCGATGCTCATCAGTTCATTACACGCATAGTGTTCGGGCTGCTGACGATCCTGTTTATTGCCACTATCTATATACGCGTACGCAAAAAAACCCTGTTCAACCACACGTTTCCGTTCATGCTTCTCTGCGCTGTTCTGACTGTCATTTTTTTCCTAGCACCCTGGAAGATAGGAACCGGAGCTGTTATCAATGACCGCATACACCTGTTTATTTTCCCTGTGCTGCTGCCCTTCCTGCATGAAAGCAACAGCCGCTTCATCAGGCGTGGGCTTATTGCAATTATGATACTGCTGTCACTTGCCCATGTCGGCATAAGCTGCCGCTATTACTATTATCTTAACCGAGGGCTGCATGAGTTTACCTCTGCACGGCACCTGGTTGAGCCCAACACAACCCTACTGGTGCTTGGTACTGACTGGTGGAATTATGAAGTGCAAGTCGACTACGTGGAACCCTTTGTGCAGGCCGCAAACTACTACTGCCTGAACAACGGGTGTGTGAACCTGGGCAACTACGAGGCCAAATTTAAATATTTCCCCATAAACTGGAAACAAAAATATTCCGGCCCCATTCACTACATCATCACTTGGAGGCTCCATGAGGATTACATCATGACCAGCGATGATATTGACCAGACCCATGGCTATGATCTGAAACAGCTCAAGAAAAGTCTTGATTCTGATTATGACCAGATTTTTTCATCGGGACGGAACCTGAAACTCTATAGGCACAAAAGCATGGCTAGAAAAATTACGAGTATCGAGCAAGGAGTGCTGAGAAAAACTGGATACTGGTTTCTTGATACTGGATAAACCCTGAAATTTTTGTTGGCGAGTCTTCTCCTTATACAGTCATTTCTTTTTTATTTAACCGCTGACATACGCCGACGAACACGGGCTTCTCCCGCGACCTGCGGGAGAAAACCCATCGACGGCCTTTCAGGCCAGGGGTTCAGCGCCGACTGTTGCAAAGGCGCTTAACAATAGTCGTTTTATATCACGAAGTGATTGCATTTCCCTTTTTTCTATAGCCCTTTAACACTGCAACAACTGATGTGGTAAGAACATCTGCGGCGGTGCGAGCGATGGACGATAATAGTAACTTTCGGATATTCCAGCGAGCACATAGACGCAGGCGGTCGAGCCGCATCAACCGTTGCAGTTTCAACTGTAAGGCTACGCTTTTTTGCAAAATGCTCTAGTGTCGTGTCAACTTTCGAATGTCGGATAAAGTCTGATTAGCTTTACCCGAGCATCCTCGGCAGTGAATTGCCAATTAACCTTTGCGTTTTTATTG
>JANQFE010000035.1 GCA_028278025.1 Thermodesulfobacteriota bacterium
GGGATTATAAGCCTGGGGGCAGTTGTCCGCAATATCGGGAATTCCATCACCATCGGTATCAAAATCATCACCGGAAATAAAGAAATAGACCGGTTCAGATAAAAGACTTTCATGAGCTTGAACATTATAGGCAGTTACGGCAAGACTGTACCATCCGGCTACATTTTTGTCGATAACGGCGAATAGTGGATACATATTCTGATTACCGACATCAATACTATAAAATATTCCATGATCATCCCCACCACTCAGATATGAATAATATATTTTATAGCCGGCAATATCAGGTTCATCATTGCGGTTCCAGGTAAGGTAATATTCTGCCGCACAAAAAGCCGGATTTATAAAAACAGAAAGCAGTATAAGAATGAAAATTGATAAAAAAGATTTAATGCTTGATAAAATATTTACTTGCAGCTGTGAGGACCATGTCAAAAACATTGTATAATATCCTCTATAATGATTAAAAATATACAGTTGTTATATATACAAGATCATAATTTAACGTGCACCGGCAAACCCTATATTCAGTATGTATCAGAAATAAACATCTATAGGATGTGTATAATTTTTTTTAGAGCAAATAGCATACCTTTTTCAGAATGTCAAAAATATTTTTTTTAAAGAGGGAAAATAGTTAAAAAAAATTATAAACAATCTGAAATTAATATAATTGCAACGAATTAAATGATTTCAAAATGATGCTATTGGATGGAGTTTGACAATTTAAATCAAATGTGAATCCTGCTTGTATAAAATTTTTAATGCAAAATAAAAATATATCTAAAATATTAAAGCGTATTAAGTCGAAAACAACTTTTTTATGGTAATGTATGCTGAAAAACAAACAGGAAAATTTTTAACCAAGACAGGGAAAAAAACTCCATCAGGTAACAGGAAAAAGGTAGGCTAGAGAACAAAGAGCAGTATTGCTTGAAGACAGCACTATAAAAAAAGGCAATGTCTTGTGAGACATTGCCTTTTTAATAAAAAGTTTGTTGTTATTTTATTTTAAACTGCGCTTCGATTATTTCTATAAAAGGTGCATCCGCATGGGTCATATCGGTTTCAATCTTTACAGTCCATTGGCCGGAAGTTGCATATTTATGTATGCACAGGGGAATCCAAATGATGCTTTCATAATAACTGCCGGTTGAAATAGCGTCAAAAGAATTTATTTTAACACCGTTAGAAATATTACCCGGCCCGGATATCGTTACAATGCTGGTAGCACTCTTGAAGTTATGCTCACTTTCTAATTTCACTCCAAGTTCAAGGCATCTACTATTGCGTAGTACGGGTTTTTGAATTTTGATCTCATCCGCATAAGGATGCAATGCAGTTGAGGCCGCGAGGGTCACTACATCAATGCACTCTCCAAGCGATTCACTGCAGGTCTGGTCTGATACACAGGGCAGTTCGCCGGCAATGCATTCACCATCTATACAGCTTTCTGCGCCGTTGCAGAAGATTCCATCATCACAGTCATTTTTATCAATGCAGCTCGACACGGGTGCCGGCGGAATACACATGAAGTTCTCATCATCACAGATCTCATCAGATTCGCAGGGCGGGCTGCCTTTCACACACATACCGTCAATACACAGCTCAGTACCGTTACAGAAGAGCATATCATCACAATCTGAATCAGTTGTACATTCATGGTCAAGATCGGTTTCAGTTGGTGTTTTTGTATCTGAATCTCCTTCATCATTGCCACTGTCAGCGCTCCCACTACTGCCGCCACCGCCGCCACCACCACTGCTGCCACCACTTCCACCTGTATCACCGGTATCTGAAGTGCATTCCGATTCACCTACTCCGCATCCGCATGTACCGGGTTCAAGCTTATCCGGATCATCAGGACAGCCGTCAATGCAGTCCGGGGTTCCGTCAGTATCAGTATCGTTGTCAGAAATACCGCAGCCGCAAAACCCCGGGTCTATTTTTTCGGGATCATCAGGACAGCTGTCAATACAGTCCGGGGTTCCGTCAGTATCAGTATCATTGTCAGAAATACCGCAGCCGCAGTGGCCTGCTTCAACTTTATCAATGTCCAGCGGACATCCATCGCATGCATCTCCAAGTCCGTCAGCATCGGTATCATTTTGATCTGGATTATAAATATCAGGGCAGTTGTCGGAGCTGTCACTAATAGTGTCATTGTCGCTGTCGCCGGTATGCTGCATGATTGAACCGATGTTTCCAAAGCGGTGTACTCCAACACCAAAAACTTCATTTCCTGCAGTACCGCAGCCATAAAACCAGTTTCTGGTACCGTCCGGCAAATCTGCAACCTGCATTTCCGACCAATCGTAACCATCGTAATGATAAATATTCCCGGCTAGGCCAAAAACAAAAACATCTTCTGAGGATCGACCGCAAACTGCATAAAGGGTGTTGTTTACATTAATATCCATCTGGGACCAGGTGCTGCCGTCATAATGGAGGACTGTGCCCGCTGAACCTACAATAAAAATATCGCTGCCGGAGCTGCCCCAGATACTGTTGAACAGGGAAGTTGACAGGTTATGCTGTACGGCGGTCCATTCATATCCGTCAAAGTGAAGCACTGTTCCACCTTCACCCACTGCATATACATCGGTTGCAGAACGGCCCCATATGCTTCGCAGCTGTACGGTAATTCCGTCTGGCAGACTTTGGACCCAGTTCTCTTCACCGTTACCGTCATAGTGCAGAATCGTGCCGTTATCGCCGGCAGCAAACACATTGGTTGCCGAGCTGCCCCAGACTGAATAGAGAATATTCGTTTTATTATTGACCATGGGAGACCAGGTGCTGCCGTTATAACGAAGAACACTACCGGATTTACCGACAGCAAAAACATCGTTTTCAGCAGCGCTCCAGACGCCGTAAAGATGACGGCTTGTATTGCTGACCATCTCTGTCCAGCTGCTGCCGTCATAGTGTTGAATTGTTCCGCGATACCCGACGGCAAACACATCAGTTGCCGAGCTGCCGCTGGCATCCATCAGCCAAATCACGGTGTCATCCGGCCAGGGTGTTTCCGTCCAGCTGCTGCCGTTAAAGTGTTTAATCATGCCGTGCAGGCCAGCAGCAAAAACATCACTGGCGGAAGTACCCCATACACCATAGAGACCGGGGTTATCAGGATCAATTGGTATGCTCTCCGACCAGTCTTGTCCATCAAAAAAGAGAATAACGTGATGAAACCCGACTGCACAGGCCCGGCCATCCGGGGCAACCCAGATATCATAGAGCCACTCGGTTGTTCCGCTGTTCATCTGTGTCCAGGTCGTACCATCGTAATGTAATATAATTCCATCAAGCCCGACGGCAAACACATTGGTTGCCGAACTGCCCCAGACTGCCCGCAGATGCCGGTTGACAGGGCTTGCCATTTCCGACCAGGTGCTTCCATCATAATGAACTATGGTGCCGAAATCACCAACAGCAAAAATATCGGCAGCTGAGCTGCCCCAGATGCCCCAGAGTGAATAAATTGTAGAGCTCGGCACTTCCAACCATTCAATCCCGTTATAATGCAGCATGAGACCATCAACTCCAACAGCGAAAACATTATTTGCAGCACCTCCCCACACTCCGCGCAAATCCCGGTTATGACCGTTTGCCATGCCGGACCACACACTTCCGTTATAATGTACTATCGTGCCGTTGCGGCCGACTGCAAAAACATCACTGCCGGAAAGCCCCCATATGCCATAGAGGTACTCTGAAGTGCCTGACTGCATTGCTGACCAGCTGCTGCCGTTATAGTGCACAATGCGGCCTTCTATACCGACTGTAAAAACATCGCTGGCAGAACTACCCCAAATGTCCATAAACCAGGCAGTTTGAGGAGTAGCATGGTCCTGCCATTCACCGCCGTTAGCATTACAAATAAAAAAGATTGTAATGATGAAATAAAAAATGATCTTAAAAATTTGTCTGTTCATAATAGATTTCCTTTTAAAATATCTGTTAATATCAAAGTTCATTTTTAGCCTTAAAATCGCATAAGTTACCAACATTATAATGGAAAGAGACAGTGCTGAAAATCGCCATAAGGTATGAATTTTAGTCGTATTTTTTTTATATGGTGAGGTAAGAAAATCAATAATAAGAAAGTAGTAGACCGGCTAAGAATAATTGGCTTGTGAATATATTACTTAGATAAGAAAAGTAGAATTGCGAGAATAAAATATTATAAATAATATAATATAAATATATCTATATTACATTGCTGTGAAGCGTCTTACATCTGCAAAGACTGTTATAAATAGCATGCATTATTCAACCCTTAAAAGAATATCATCCAATCTGCCGCTTCCTCGAATTAAGAATCCATTAACTTCAATGATTGATACACCGGGTTGGGCATCATGCAGATCATTGTGCAGGTTGCGGGTAACCGTATGCCACATTCCGTTATGTATGCCGCTGCCAAGACCATGGTGAATATAATTTCCGTCTCCAAGATTATCGTAATCCACGGGAGTGTAAAACAGATAACGTGAACCTGCGGTGGTATTTAGCTGAACATATACAGAAAAACTCACGGAATAGTTCATGCTCCATTCTAAAATAAACTGGTGAGGATTTTGCCAGTAGCTCAAATCAGCATTGCGAAGACGAAAACCATTTTTTTTACCGGAACCTTCCAATGCAATCACACGGCTTTGCCGAGCGGCGTCGAATTGATTAGTTATCTGGGCACCGGGAGGGTCGGCATCGTACAAGTCCCAGCCATTCGTTGTGCCGTCTTCAGCATCCTCGTATATGGTCTCAAAAGGGCCATTGCTGCAAACAGATTGGAAGTCAAAGGTGGCCGGATTAGATTGGGGAATAAACAGATTATGGGCTGTAGGTAGAAAGGTGCAATTGTCATAAACAGGCATTACCAGATAAGAATCACTAGGAATGAGTCTGAAAGAGTAATGACCGTTTTGGTCTGTCAGGGCAGTATTCTGCAAAACATTACCTCCACAGGAAATCCGGTAAAGATTAACGTTTACATCTTCCCGTACATTACCGTAAACACTGCCGGTTATTTGCAGATCGGGGTCGCAGACATCACCAATACCGTCCCCGTCATTATCAGACTGTGAAGGGTTGTAATTTTTAGGGCAGTTGTCAAGATAGGCCAGAAAACCATCTTCGTCGGTGTCACCTCTGTGCTCTAAGATCGAACCGATGTTGCCGAACCGGTGAACTCCCAGGCCCAGCACATTGCTGCCGGCAGTTGTGCAGCCGTAAAACCAGTTGCGGGTTCCATCCGGCAGGCCCTCTACGATAATCTCCGACCATACATCACCGTTATAGAAGTATAAGCTTCCGGATAAATTAAAAGCAAAGACATAATCTGTGGCAAGACCGCACACAGACGACAGTATTTTCGTAGTTTGGGAATCCATCACGGACCAGGAAATGCCGTTAAAGTGGAGGATAGTACCGCTGGAGCCTACAACAAAAACATCACTGGAATTGGTGCCCCAGACTGAGTTAAGTATTGAGGTGGTTAAACCATGAGGTATTTCACTCCAGTCAGTACCGTTAAAATGCAGGATTGTACCAAATTCGCCAACTGCATATACATCAGATGCAGAACTACCCCATACGCCGTATAAACGGGTCGTGGTTCCATCCGGCAGGCTCTGGGTCCAGGTGCCTTCAGTATTGCCGTTGTAATGTTGAATTGTACCGTTATCGCCAACTGCATATATATCTGTTGCTGAGCTGCCCCATATTGCGTTCAGGTTCCTGGAAGCATTGCTTATCATCGGGGTCCAGGTGCTGCCGTTATAGCGCAGAATAGTACCGGATTTACCGGCAGCTATAACATTATTTTCATCAGCTGCCCAAACCCCGTACAGATGGCGGCCGGTGCCGCTTTCCATGGCCGTCCAGCCATTGCCGTCATAATGATGAATAGAACCGCGATATCCAACGCCGAAAATATCGGTCTCGGAAATTCCGCTGCCGTCCAGAAGCCAGATAACCGTTTCGTCCGGCCAGGGTGTCTCAGTCCAGGAGCTGCCGTCATAGTGCTTTATCATTCCGTCCAGCCCCACAGCATAGACATTATTAAAAGAAGTACCCCATACGCCATACAGGCCGGGATTATCAGGATCAACGGGAAAGCTTTCCGACCAACTGGCACCGTCATATTGAAGTACGATATGATGAAATCCGACAGCACAGGCCCGGCCATCCGGGGCGACCCAGACATCATAGAGCCACTCGGTTGTGCCGCTGGACATCTGTACCCAGCTTATACCATCATAGTGCAGTATAATGCCTTCCAATCCCACAGCAAACACATCAGTTGGCGAGCTGCCCCACACAGCCCGCAAGTGCCGGCTCGTCGGGCTTGCCATAGCAGACCATTCAGTGCCGTTATAATGTAAAATAGTGCCGAAGTCTCCCACGGCAAAAATTTCAGCAGCAGCACTGCCCCATATTCCCCAGAGATCAAAAGCTGTGGGGCTTAGTACTGACAGCCAGCTGCTGTCAAAATGCAGGATAGTGCCGTTTGCACCAACTGCATAAGCGTTCGTCGAGGAATTGCACCAGACACCCCGTAAATCATCGGTATCCAGGTTTTGCATCGCGGACCACGCACTGCCGTCATAGTGCAAAATTGCTCCATCTCTGCCTACAGCAAATACATCATTTTCTGAGACACCGCCAACAGCATAAAGGTAGTCTGAAGAGCCGGTAGGCATTTGGACCCAGCCCGAGCCGTCATAGTGTAAAACCCTGCCTTCAATACCGACTGCAAAAACATCTGTTGAAGAACTGCCCCACACATCAAGCAGCCAGGCTGTTTGGGGAGTAGCATGGTCAAGCCATGCTACGGCGAAGGCAGGAGAAAAAAGAAAAAGAAGAAAAGCTAAAAAAATGGTAATTTTTATTGGTTTTTTAATCATTTGTAAAAATATGATGGTGCCGAAAAAGTATTATAAACTTTGATAATGACTGAATCTGTAAAAGAGATTCAAAACATAACGTTATTTAATTGAGATATACTACTAAATATAACACGCTTTTTTGAGCATTGCGTGAAAAAAAGATATATTATGAAAGAAAAGCTAAAAAAATAAGCAGCTGTTCAGCTATAATACTGCGTCCCTTCTGGTTGAGATGGCCTCCGTCAGCAGTGTATTCATCAAGCAGGACAGGAAAAGTTTTTCCGGATTTGCGGAAAACGCAACGTGTGCCGTCAGGAAGAGTTGATTCTATACGGGCCAGGTCAAACAGGTTTCCTTTTTTTCCGTATTCTTTGCGCATGAGTTCATTAAAATCATGTCTTTTAATATTGTCATCAATACCGCCTACCGGCAGACCTAGCAGCAATTTAATAATTCTTTTCAGTTTTGATAGTGCCGGAGGCTGATAAGCAGTAAGCGGTACAGTAACATGGACAAATGTTGTTTGGGGGAATGATTTTTCCAGGTGCACAAGGGCGGATGTATAGTTTTTAAAAATACGTGGTACATCAGAGTCAAAACTTATGTCAACATAACAAAATTTAAAAAAAGCAATATCGGCTTGATTGCCGATTTCGGATTCTACTGCATGCGTGAAAGCTTCTATTTTGGAATCCGGCTGTGTATTTTTGCCGACTCTTGCGTGGGCAAACACCGGCATGCTAAAATGAGCGGAATCACTGGTTTCCCGGATGTTGAGATTAATATGGCTGTTTTGCTGAACTATTTCGGCCAGTCCATCAATAATGTTTTTGCCCACTGATTGATGGCCGAAATAGATTTTCTTTTGAGCAAGTTTGTACCACGAGTCCGCCTTTACATCTGATAGTGAGGGCAGGGGGCTGTCTTTCTGGTCCATAACACGTTCTCCACAGCTCAAAAGAAAAAGCATTAAAAAAGTGATGAGAGAATATTTATTAATCATAGCGTTTAAATGAAAATGCCTTTCCCGCGCAAGCAGGAATCTATGGATTATCCGGTTAAGCCGGATAATGAGATACTATAATAATACATGCTGAAAATTAATTTTTTATCGCTAATAAAGGCAGAGCCGAAACAGCAACTCTGCCTTTATCAATGAACATAAACAATAATTATTTTATTTTAAAGTTGACTTCAATGGTTTCTATAAAGGGAGTATCAGCTGCCGACATGTCGGTTTCAACAGTAAGGGTCCACTGACCGGTTGTGGCATCAGCATCAATGCACAGCGGAATCCACAGCACGTTTTCAAGCAGTCCCTGTGAAATCTTTTTCGAGGCATTAACCGTAACACCGCGGTAGTCTTCACCGGGACCTGTCAGGGCTGTGACAGTGCTTACTGAACTGTCAAAACTGCAACTCTCATCAAGCTGCAACCGCAGCCACGTACAGCGCTGTGAGCGCACTGCCGGCCGCAGTAACTTACGAGAGGCAGAAGCGGATATAGTCACCAGGTCAATACACATGTCAAGGGTTTCATTGCACAGCTGGTCGTCAAAACAGGCCGCACTGCCCTCAGCACATTCACCCTCCACACAGGTCTCTACCCCGTTGCAGAACTCCCCATCATCGCAATCAGCATCTTCTATACAGTCAGGAGCCGGAGCAGGAGGTATGCAGACGTCATTATCATCATCGCAGGTTTCATCTTCTTCACAGGGTGGTTCGCCGTCAATACAGAGTCCGTTGATGCAGATTTCATCACCATCGCAGAAGATATCATTATCACAGTCAGCATCAGTGGAACATTCTGCTGTTGGCGGTACAGAAGTAGTGGTTGTTGTAGCTGGTGGAGTTCCACCACCGGGGCTACCACCACCGGGACTTGAGTTTGTTGTCGTTGTGGTAGAACTTAATTTTGGTTCACATACACCTTGATTACATTCCTCTCCAGATGGGCAGTCACCATTACTTAAACATTCAACTCCAAGACCTGAAGGATCATTTATGATACCGAGTGCGTCATTGTCATCATTCTCTCCATTATCCTGTATGTATACAGTGACAATGTTTCCATTAATTATTGCTCCTTCTCCAGTTGTAGGATCAAAACTAAAATCCTTACAACCAGTAATTTCATTACATTTAGTCCATTTTGCACCTAACGGAGCAGCTTCGGGCAAAATAATATCAAATTCTCCAATTTTACCTTCTTCAACTTCTAACCGTAAATCAATTAAACCGTATGGCAAAATATTGGGCATAGTTTCTGTAATAGCAGTTGGATACGTAAATGGATCGTTCGGATCAAGAGCCAATGAAGTGGTAGTAATCTCATCAATTATACCGTCAATAAAAATAGCTTTAACATCTATATCAGCATTAGTAGTTAGCGTTACCGGATTACTAAAATCATTTAAACCATTACCCCATTTAACGAAAGAACCATATTCAGAATCTGGATTGATGTTTGCGGTAAGAGTGATTTGGTCACCTTCAAAATATTTTGTTTTAGTAACTCCACTATTAAATTCAAAAACATATTCATCTATTGCGGCAATTGCAGAACCAAAATCATCGCCTCCTGGTATTTCAACCGTAAGTGTATATTGATATTTACATTCACCTTCATCACATAAATCACCTCCGTCACAAGGCACCCCATCTAATGGTTCAGAATCATATTCACAGCCGACAGAGGGATTGCAGGTATCATCAGTACAGACATTGCTGTCATCACACAAATCGTTGTTTGCAGAGCCGCTACAAAGACCACCTGAGCAGGTATCATTTTCAGTGCAGGCTATGCCATCATTACAAGTATCGTTATCATTGGCAGGTTGAGAGAAGCAGGTATCCAGGACCTCATCACACTCACCGGTGTTGCACTGGTCGGCAGAAGCTGAGCAGTCTCTGGCAGTGCCGCCGCCGCAGACGCCTGAACTGCAGGTTTCACCTACATTACAATACAGACTATCATTACACGCACCGCCTTCATTAGCAGGTTGTGAGTAACAGGTGTCCAGACCCTCATCGCACTCGCCCGTATTACACTGGTCGGCAAAAGCTGAGCAGTCCCTGCCAGAGCCGCCGCCGCAGACGCCTAAACTGCAGGTTTCACCTACATTACAATACAGACCATCATCACAAGCACCGCCTTCATTGATTGGATTTGCCTCACACTGGCCATCAGCTTCGTTGCAGACACCTTCGTTGCAGTCATCATCAAGTGATGAACAGTCAATTGCGGTACCGGCACAGACACCACTAGCGCAGGTGTCATTCTCAGTACAATTATCTCCATCATTACATGATCCGCCTTCATTAGCAGGCACTGCTTCACACTGCTGTGAGGTCTCATTACAGGTGCCGATATTACAGTCATCATCAAAAACGGAGCAGTCAATCTGATTACCACTTCCACAAACACCTAATGAACAGGTTGTATTTTCTGTACAGAACAAGCCATCATCGCAAGCGCCGCCTTCATTGATAAAGTTGGTATCACAAGTACCGTCTGACTCATCGCAGTAGCCGACATTGCAGTCATCATCAAGACCAGAGCAATCAATCAGGGTGCCGGAACAAGTGCCGGAAGAACAGGCGTCATTTTCAGTGCAGTTTACACCGTCATCACAACTATTAGTATCGTCATTAGTATTTATACAGTCACCTTCGGCATTGCAGACATCATCCGTACAGTCATTGCCATCATTACAATTAGCGTCTGATACACACCTTATTTTATGATGCAGTATAGAAGCTACTGAACCGAGTCGATGAATACCTACAACGAAGAAATTATCCCAAGATGTGCCCCAGATCGCATTGAGATAGTTATCCGTGTCATCAGGCAAAAGAGGTGTTTCAAATAATTCCCAATCATTACCATCATAATGAAGTACCGTCATGCCTGTATTTTGGGCGGCAAACACGTCAGTAGACGAGCTTCCCCAAATACTATATATGCTCGATGTAGTTCCACTGACCATTGTCTCCCAGGTGCTGTTATCATAATGAAGAACAGTGCCGCCAGTGCCAACCACAAAAACATCGGTTGCAGAGCCGGCCCATATGTCTCTGAGAGAACTTGTTGTTCCGGTTTGGGTTGTCATGTTGTCCCAGGTTTGACCCTGGTCTGTCGTGCGCAGAACTGTGCCGGCATCCCCAACTACAAAAACATTGCTTAACGAGGTTCCAAAAACACTGTAGAGCCTGGTGGTAAAACTAATCCCTTTCGGCTTGACCGATGACCATTCACTTCCGTTATAATGCTGGATAGTACCGTTATCCCCCACTGCATAAACATCTGTATCAGAACTACCCCATACACCGTTAAGAATTCTGCTTGTATTGCTCGTCATTGACGACCAATTATTGCCGTCATAATGACTAATACGTCCGGATCTGCCGACTGCATAAACATCTGACTCAGAATTGCCCCAAATATCATGAAGTTCCCTGTCTGCAATTGTCTCCTGCGTCCAATCACTTCCATTATAACGTGCTAACAAACCATCCTTACCGACGGCAAAAACATTACTTGTTGAGCTGCCCCAAACTCCCCAGAGAAATTCAATCGTATTATCATCAATCTTATCTTCAGTCAGTGTGCCGACGCCATCATAGCGCTTAACTGTGCCGTCAAGACCCACTGCAAATATATCAGTGGAAGAGCTTCCCCAGACACCAAAAAGATTAAATTTATCTACACCATTGGGATCTGAGATGGATGTCCAGGTATCATTATCGCTGCCGTTATAATGCTGAATTGTACCCTTAAATCCTACAGCGTACGTATCATTATCAGACGTGCCCCAGACACTGAACATTTCTTCTGAGGGAAAGGCACTGGTCATGACTGTTAACGGCTCAGAGCCTTCATAGCGCAGCATTATACCTGTATATCCTGCAATAATCACATTATTACCGGGTGCAGTCCAGACACCTCGCAGATCTTCTATGGTACCGCTGCTGATTGGTGACCAGGCAACCCCATCATAATGAACTATCGTACCGCCGTTTCCCACAGCAAAAATATCGGTTGCAGATCTGCCGGAAATTCCCCAGAGGTCATTAGTTGTGCTGCTTGTCATATTATCCCAGGTGTCAGTAGCATTATCATAAGCAACAATTTTACCATTGTCACCAACTGCAAACACATCAGAACCAACCCCCCAAATATCATTAAGGTCACTTGGGGTACCGCTATCCATTTCTGTCCAGTCAACACCATCAAAATGGAGGATTGTTCCATTGGCACCTACTGCAAAGATATCTGTAGCAGAAGCACCCCATATACCATAGAGCGTATCATTATCAGGATTATCCATGGGTATACTGGACCAGGAGCCGTCATAATGAAAAATCCGGCCTTCATTACCAACTGCGTATACATCAGTGTTGGAACTGCCCCACACATCAAACAGCCAGTTTGTCAGCGGGGTGGATTTGTCAGTCCAGTTGTCAAGATCACCCTGGGCAAATGCATTCAATGAAAACAGGCACAGAACAATGGTGAGGGTGATTGCTTTAAAAGTGGCCTTGCTCATATTTTTTCTCCTTGGAAAAATGTCATTTTAGATACTAATTACCTAAAGATTTAGTCTAATTTTACACTACATTAGTGAGCTTGCACAATAATCAGAACGGATTATTATTCTTCTTATTTTTATTGACAGTATTTTACGAGAAATCTAAGAAAAAAGTATTAGTTTCAAAAAAGCACATTTTAAGCAACAATTTAAAAGAAGATAAATTATATAAAAAATAGCAAAAACAATCAATTAAATTATTTTTTAAGTTTACATCAGCGAATTTATTCTTATAGAGCACTAATTACTTGTTAACTGTTTTAAATCAATTGCGTGCACGCAGGAATCCCTGGATTATATAGTCCTTAATGCTGGATTTCTGCTGAAGTTTTAACAAGCCGGATAATAAGAGATTATGTTACCCTTGGTTTGCAAAGGGGGGAGTACATTGGAGCCTGTGCAGTATAAATTGGATAAATAGGGGAGCGAACATTGATAATGAATTCAAAAAATAATTAAAATTATAATCCGTTCCAGCCGGCTATACGGGCCAGCATCCACCAGAATGCCCTGGCTTTCAGATTGCAGTTCAATGACCGGGAATGAGCACAGTCACAAGCTGCACATAAATCTGAGCCGGGATTATCATTGCACCATTCAATTGCCCAATTGCCTGTGTTTCCGTCATAATAACACCTGTCATCAGCACCGCGGTCAAGAAAATAATCACCGTCAGGGTTATAGCTCTCAATATCAGCAAAATCAAAAAGAATTTTATCATTGGCAACACAAAAGTTGCGAATCTGGTTGTTGCGTATATGCAGGTTGCCGTTCTCACCGCTCCCGTCAAGGTGACCGGTCATGTAGATAAAAGTTACGTCAGGGTAATCGTCTTCAAGCTGGTCCATGAGGGTAAGGTAGGTATTGATATCCTGCTGGTCGGCATCTGATACCTGGCCGCACCAGGCCCACATGATCATATTACGGTCATTACCGGCAGCATCAAGCAGATCTCTGGTTCTGTCAGCCCATGTGGTTCTATCCGGATTACCCAGATCACCGTTTGGCACGCTGTCATGCAGCGAGAGTGCGCCGCCGGTTCCATCGTGGTTCCATGTATATAAGTTTTCACTATCCTGGGACATGAGTACATTCATACCGGTAATAATCTGACTGCCGTGCGAAGTATGGCCATAGGAGATTTTAAACAGTGATTTTGCCTGCTGGATATAACTGTCAGGAACCTGATTGATATCAGTGCAGGTGTGATCTATTATGATAGCATCTTGGTTGAAAATAGTTGTTGTAGAAGTCGAGGTGGATGTGGTTTCGGAAAACTCAATGTTTTCAGTCATTTTTCCATTTGACCAGAGTTTCCAGTAAACTCCGTCCTGAATGCCGTTATCATGGTGACTCATATCCTCGGCCTCAATAACATCAAAGGAAACAGGGGACCAGGTAATCGTAGTTTTATCAACATAAAGATTACGGTCTTCCAATGGTTCACTATTATAGGCATCATTATAAAAACCTATGCCAAGCTCAAAATTATCGGCAGGCACCTCTGTCGGAGGAACCTGAAAAGCATAGGTTTCAGGAAAAGAGGTATTTACAAAAACAGTTCCTTTGATTTCCCCGTCAACTTCCAAAACCATTTCAGGACCTACACCTTCAAAAAGATCGGCTTTTGCACGAATGTGAAAACTGTAAGCAGGGACGCTTGTGGTTGTTGAGGTACTGCTGCCGCCATTACCACCACCGCTGCTGCCACCACCGCCGCTACCACCCCCGGAAGAGGTTACATCTATGAAAACACTGTCAGTTGCAGTACCGCCGGGACCGGTTACGGTAATCTTATAGGTGGTATCTTCATCCGGTGAAACTTCAATAGTGCTGTTAAGATCAACACTGCCGATATCAGGATCGAGTACAGCTGTATCAGCATATTTTGACGACCAGGAAAGCGTAGAAGACTGTCCAGATCCAATTGAAGCAGGGTCTGCCGTAATTGCTACCTGCGGCTGCTCATACTCTTCAGGGTCCTCAGGAGGAGGCGGTGGTGGTTCTGTTACAACAATAGTTATATTGTCCGAAGAAACTGCCTGAGTCTCACCAATCGCAGTAACAGTATAGGTAATAGTCTCAAGAGGAGTAACTTCGATGACTCCTTCAGCAGCGACCTCGCCGATATCCTGATCAATGGTAACGGTTTCTGCATTTTTAGACGACCAGGAAAGAAGAGTACTATCACCGCGCTGGATGGTTTGGGGGACAGCATCTATGGAAACGGAAACGGGTAGTATCCCGAAATTAACGTTATAGCTGTTTCTTAAAAATCCTATCTTTATAAGAGCAGGGTTTTCAATGGTAACCGTACCAATATGGTCAGCAGAGACCCCAAGCTTGTAGAATCCTTTTTTAAGGCCTGAAAACTCGAACATCCCCAAGTGGTCTGTTTCTGTAGTAGCTGGAGTTTGTGGAAAATAAATCCTTTCAAGAAATATTTGCAGACCTGACAGGCCTTCTTCATTATCGTCCTGGACACCATTCTGATTTCTGTCATTATAGCAGCAACCATTGATTGAGCCGGCCAAAAGCGGTAGCTCCCGGGCACATGCAGTGCCCAGGTTGGATAAAGATACTGCACCGAGTAATAAAAGCAACAGTATTACCGGGACGGGGAAAATGTTTTGGACTGTATGTTTCTTTTTCATAATTTTATTAAGAGTCGGATTAGCAACTAACTATGCAAATGTGAATAAAAACAATAATACTTTGGGACTGTATAAGCAATGCAGGGCTTATTTGTTCGTTTTTCTATGGAATAGGAGAATTATATAAAGCAGTAATTAATATAAAGTTAATTTACTGTATATAATTATAATTTATTGAAGTTTATTGGTCAATAGTAATTGAGAAAATAATATTTACAGAGAATAATCGTTTCAATTACCTAATATTTGCACGCAGTATTAAAGGAGAAAGATTATTGTGGATTGAGCGGGCTAAAAAATTCTAAAGTTTTTTATGAAGAAATTTGATATACCTACATGCTGCTGAAGATCATACAATTTTTCAAGCGTGCAAATCTCGGAATTAGGCTGAATCTCGTACTTTTTACTAAAGAAAAGCAAAAGTTCGGCAGATACATTAAGTGAACTATTAAATCTATTTATAAGGCTGTTATGATTGTCGCGGATATTCTATATAAGCTGTATGGACTTGAAATAAAACAGCTCAGGAAACTTATAATCAAACTCATAAAGCGTATGGAGCGGGGGGAGGTCTATTCCCAGACCCTCAGGCGTATTTTCAAGGATTATTATGATGTGGAAATCGGTATGTACACTCATGGAGGCTGCTTTATACCCGGACAGATTTCACCACAGACAACCATAGGCCGATACTGCTCTTTAGCCAGGGCTTTGAGGATCATTAACAGAAACCACCCTCTGGAGATGAAATCTATGCATGCTTTCTTTTTTAACCCTTATTTTAAATATTGCAATCAAGACAACCTGGAGTTCGTACCTTTGAAAATCGGCAACGATGTCTGGATCGGCCATAACGCAATTATAGTCCCTAACGTAAAGAGCATTGGTGACGGGGCGGTTATAGCTGCGGGTGCAGTGGTAAATAAGGATATTCCTCCCTATGCGGTTGCTGTCGGCAACCCGGCCAGGGTAGTACGGTACCGTTTCTCCAAGGAAAAAATAGAGGAGCTGCTGGCTGAGCGGTGGTGGGACAAACCTATAGATGACTTAAAGTCGGAAATAAAAGAATTCTTTCAACCAATTGAAAATACTGATGTAAATAAATAAAAACATACTTTGCGCTGCTCTGAGGAGTATCTATGAAAATATGCACTAAATGTGTACTGCCGGAGACATTTCCCGGTATTAAATTTGATGAACAGGACATATGTCAATTCTGTTTACATCATAAACCGGAGCAGAACCATGAAAAATTAAAACAGAGATATGAGCAAAAATTTTTCGACCTGCTGGCAAAGGTGAAAAGTAAAGGACCGTATGATATATTGCTCGCCTATAGCGGGGGCAAGGACAGTACCTATACCCTTAAGTTGATCAAAGCAGAATTACACCTGCGGGCTTTGGCCATTACTTTTAATAATGGATTTATTTCCGATAACGCCCTGATAAACATTAAGCGTGTTACAGAAGCACTCAATGTAGATCACCTTATGGTTTCACCGGGTCTTGCTTTACTGAGCAATGCGTTCAGGCAATCAGCTGAAAAAGATATTTATCCTTTAAAATATCTGGAACGGGCCAGCTCTGTTTGCAATACATGCATGAATCTTGTAAAATCTTTTATGCTTAAGACTGCTGTGGAGATGGATGTACCCTTAATTGGTTATGGCTGGTCTCCCGGTCAGGCCCCGGTTCAGTCTTCTGTTATGCGCTGGAACCCTTCAATGATAGAACAGATGCAGCATACCGTTCGGAATATCCTTGCAGGAATCATGGGCGATGATTTGAGGCCCTTTGTCATGCAGGACCGACATTTTAAGCTTTTGTCTGAAGGCGATGTTCAGTTCTATAATGTGCACCCCCTTGCTTTTTTTGATTATGATGAAAACATGATTCTGGATACTATCAAGAAATTCGGCTGGCAGGAGCCAAAAGACACCGATGCAAATTCAACTAATTGTTTATTGAATTCTTTCGGCATTGCGCAGCATGAGGAGAAGCTAGGGTTTCATCCTTATGCCCATGAGATTGCCGGCCTTGTCAGGAACGGCTATATGACCAGGGCAGAAGGATTGGCTAAACTCTCGGTACCTTTGGATGAGAATATATTACAGCATGTTAAGAAAAAACTACAAAGTACGTAAACGAGCATAACACGGGTAGCTATGGGTGACGAAAAAATGAACTATATGAATTACCTGGAAAAAGTACAGGAATTTGTGATCGAAAACTTTCTATTCGGCGATGGTGCTCAGCTTACTGAGGAAACACCATTTCTTGAAAGCGGTATTATTGATTCTACGGGTATGCTTGAGCTCATAAACTTTCTGGAAGATACCTATGAAATTACCATTGAAGACGAAGAACTTGTTCCTGAAAACCTTGGAAGCCTTAAAAACGTATCCCGGTTTCTAAAAAACAAGATTTCACAGGCCTGATAGAATAAATAATTATGCTTTATTTTTGATTAGAAAATTAACCCCTTTCATATTGACCCTTTCATTTTTTTAATCCTATGTGTGGC
Source organism: Thermodesulfobacteriota bacterium (assembly GCA_028278025.1). Taxonomy (GTDB): domain Bacteria; phylum Desulfobacterota; class WTBG01; order CAIYCZ01; family CAIRTM01; genus JANQFE01. The sequence continues at coordinate 17,666 of JANQFE010000035.1, forward strand.
ATTGTCGGAAAATTTAATTTAACAACACAGGCAACTGTTACGCCGGAATTACTCTTGCAGATGATCGGCGTGCAGCAGCACCGTGGTCCTGATGAATCCGGTATATATATTGATGACAGGATCGGTCTGGGTCATGCACGTCTCAGCATCATTGATCTGGAAAAAGGTTCCCAGCCGATTCACAATGAAGATCAAACCTTATGGATTATTTACAACGGGGAGGTGTTCAACTATCCGGAACTGCGTAACGATCTTATAAACAGGGGACATTCTTTCTACACATCCTCAGATACGGAAGTAATCCTGCATCACTACGAAGAAAAAGGCCCGGCATGTTTAGACGACTTGAATGGACAGTTTGCTTTTGCAATATGGGATGCAAAAAAAAAAGAACTGTTTCTGGCACGTGACCGGGTGGGCATCAGGCCTCTTTATTATACAATACAGAAAGGGCATCTGCTTTTTGCTTCTGAAATAAAAGCACTTTTTATGGACCGAAGCGTGCCGCGTGAGATAGATTCTGGTGCTCTTAATCAGATTTTTACTTTTTGGACTACACTTTCAGAAAAAACTTTTTTTAAACATATTCATGAGCTCCCTCCAGGCCATTATCTTAAAGCATCAAACGGACAGACCACCATAACAAAATACTGGGAGCCGCCTTTTTATCCCGCACATGAGCATATCCGGTCGTCTCCCGAAGAGATCTGCGAGCACATACAGGAACTGCTAATGGATGCAATCCGCATCCGCCTGCGTGCCGATGTTCCGGTAGGCTGTTATCTAAGCGGTGGACTTGATTCTTCCGGGGTCACAACGCTGGTAGTGAAAAATTTTAACAGCAAGGTACGTACATTTGGTATTCGTTTTGATGAAGAGCCGTTTGACGAGGGTGCGCACCAGAACCTGATGGTGTCTTTTTTAAGAACAGATCATACCGATATTCAGGCTACCAATGAAAAGATAGGTACAAGCCTCCCTGATGTACTGTGGCACTGTGAAAAACCGCTTTTGCGAACCGCACCGGTACCCTTGTTTCTTTTGTCCGATATTGTACATAAAAGCAATTTTAAGGTTGTGTTGACGGGGGAGGGCGCAGATGAGGTTTTCGGCGGGTATAATATTTTCAGAGAAGCCAAGGTGCGCTCTTTTTGGGCAAAACAGCCTGATTCAAAACTGCGGGGTTTGCTGATCGGCAGATTGTATCCGTACATCTTTAATAATCCCAGGATGCTTGCAATGCAGCAGTCTTTTTTTGCTGCCGGGCTGGAAAAATCAGATGATCCTTTTTTTTCGCATCATATTCGCTGGAACAACACAAATAAAATTAAGACTTTTTTGTCGGAAGATATCCGGCAAACAGTAAACTCTGAAGAAGATTACGAAAAGCTGAAACAGAAATTGCCCGACTCGTTTGCAAGCTGGGATTACCTTGCCAGGGCCCAGTACCTTGAGATGAATATTTTTTTGAGTAATTATCTGCTTTCATCCCAGGGTGACAGGGTTGCCATGGCCCACTCTGTTGAAATTCGTCTCCCCTACCTGGATTACCGCATTATAGATTTTATGGCAAAGGTGCCCTCACATTTAAAAATTAACGGGTTAAAAGAAAAACATATATTAAAAAAATCTTTTGAAGGTATACTGCCGCAGGAAATTACCAGCCGTGACAAGCACCCGTATCGCGCCCCGATAGTGCGAAGCTTATTGCATGCAAGCAACTCTGAGTACACCCGGGAACTGCTGTCGGAAAAGACGGTTAAAGATAGCGGTCTTTTTGATTCAAAAAAAGTTACTCTGTTTTTAAAGAAAATCAGTAATGCAAAAGAACCCGGTGAAGTAGACAGTATGGCCCTGGCAGGCATCCTGTCCTCACAGATTGTGTACGACCGTTTTATAAAACATTTTCCTGATCAATTATGCCGACCTGCTGTGCCTGACATAATAGTGGACAGGCGATCCGGGGAGAATACAAAGGCGGGGAGCAGTACTTAAGACATGATACCTATTACTTTAAAACAGGGAGGCCTATGCAAATGATATTACCTACGCTTGTACATGAATTTTTAACAATTTCAGCAAGTCGATTTCCTGAAAAAGAGGCCCTGATCTGCGGCAAAGAACGATGGACATATCAAAAGATAGATGCTTACACTGACCGGCTGGCCTGTGCGCTCCATGATCGCGGGCTCAGGCGGCAGGACAGGGTTGCCGTGTTTCTGGACAATTCATCTGAAACGGTCATTTCCCTGTACGGAATCCTTAAGGCGAGCGGCATATTTATCATACTGAATGGACTTATGAAACCGCGCAAGCTTGCTTATGTTTTGAAGGATTCAGGTGCACGCATTTTGATAACCGACACTGCCAAGGCCGGGGTAGTAGAGGAAGCAATTGCCCATGCAGGCCAGAATGCTAAGGACTGTCAGATAGTATGGAAAGGTCCTGAAAAAGATATACCTTCAGCGCTGGCTGCAGCTTCAATGAGTTGGCAAGAGATTTTCAAAGGAGTCGATAGTGACAATCAGGCAGATAAAAGAAAGATTACACAACAGATTCCTAAGTGTATAGATGTTGATCTTGCTGCACTGATTTATACATCCGGGTCTACCGGTGACCCTAAGGGTGTTATGTCAACACATTATAATATGATTAGTGCCGCCCGCAGCATTCTTACGTATCTGGAAAACCGTGAGGAAGATATTATTTTAAATGTGCTGCCCCTTTCATTTGATTACGGGTTGTACCAGGTTATTATGGCGTTTATGTTCGGCGGTACGGTAGTTTTGGAAAAATCTTTTCTATTCCTGCATAATGTACTGACTCAGATTGAAAAAGAGCACATTACCGGCTTTCCCATTGTGCCTACTATCCTGGCCATGATTCTTAAACTTGAAGATGTGCAAAAGTACAACCTGCATACACTACGATATATGACCAATACCGGTGCAGCCCTGCCGGTTGAACATATTCGCAAGCTGCGGGAACTTTTTCCAAAAGTAGACATCTATTCGATGTTCGGTTTAACCGAGTGTAAACGTGTCAGCTATCTGCCACCGGCTGAACTGGACTCCCGGCCGTCATCGGTGGGCAAGGCAATGCCGAATTGTGAAGTTTTTATACTTGATGAGGAGGGTAGGGAACTGGATCCTGACGAAGTCGGAGAACTGGTAATCAGGGGATCAAATGTTATGAAGGGCTACTGGAATGCACCGGACCTGACGGCACAGTTTTACAGACCTGGACCTTTTCCCGGAGAAATGCTGCTCTATTCAGGGGACTACTTTAAAAAAGACAATGAAGGCTTTCTATATTTTCTTGGAAGAAAAGATGACATGATAAAAAGTAAAGGTGAAAGAATCAGTGCCAAGGAGATAGAAAACACCCTGCATGAAATTGAAGGGGTCAGCGAAGCCGCGGTCATAGGGGTGCCGGATGAGATTATGGGACAGGCAATCAAGGCTTTTATTGTTAAAGATAATAAAAAAGATCTTACCGATAAGGACATACTTAAATACTGTACAAACAATCTTGAGATTTTTGCCGTGCCGAAATGGGTGGTGTTTATTGAAAAAATGCCCAAATCCCCTCATGGGAAAGTTGATAAAAAAGAACTAAAGAACTTGTAAAATACAGATTGTTACTAATACAGTGTCACTTGGGGGTAATGCTTTAGCGAAGGTCTTTGGTGTTGATTGCTGCGGGCTATGTGCTCGCTTGAACAACTGTCTCTTATAGTATAGGCAATTGTTCGCACCGCTGCAGATGCTCTTACCACAGCAGCCTTTGCAGTGTTCAGGGGTTATAGAAAAAAGGGAAATGCTCTCGCAAAAAAAGACCTCCCCATCCGGAGAGGTCTTTTTCATAATGCATGCAGGGCAGAGTGGTCTGCTGTATGTTGCCGGTGGTCAGGGTAAAAGACCATCTATGTGTATATAGAATGTGTCTGATTGAGTCATATTGCCGGCACAGTCGTTCACGCTGACTCTAAGATCAAAATTACCGTTACCGAGGGAAACAAACGGATAGTATCTCCAAACAAATATCCAGTAATTTTCAGGAGTCATTGTAGACCATTGTTCCTGTCCGGTTTCACGATACTCCAGGGTATGATCGCACGGATCACTGCACGAGGCCGAATCATCGGTATACGTCCACAGTACTAACAGTGTATCCATATCAGAGTGGGTAGGATGTTCTTGATCTTTAGATAGTGCTGCAGCCTCACCCTCTACCAGCAGAAAAGGCTCGTTGGTGATAACAGGCGGCACATCCTCAACAAAATCATCATCACACATATCGCCGATGCCGTCGCTGTCGGCATCGGACTGCTCAGGATTATAGACCGTGGGGCAGTTATCATTCTCGTCTGCTATACCGTCATC
>JANQFE010000031.1 GCA_028278025.1 Thermodesulfobacteriota bacterium
AGTGCCCTTGATTCCGGCACTTCTTGATGCCGCTTTTTATTAAAGTGCTTGTGCTTTATTTTTTCAATAAATGCATCGCTTCCCAGCACTGCCGGTATATTCTTTTTCTGGAAAAAAGACAGAATGCCTCTGGAGTCTTCATGGGTAACAAATGTTTTGTAGGCTCTTTGTTGCGAGCCCTTGTGTGGATCAAGCATATCCAGTACAAACGCTTTATATATCCAGTTCCATTTTTCCTTTTTTGATATATACTCCTGATGGCTGCACCACGTATAATCACTAATATGTTGTGCCCTGCCGGCACGCACCGGATTCCGGTGAATGTATCTGACAAGTTCCAACAGATAGCTGTCTGCATCTACAAGAATGGCCTTATAACGACCCCGAAAAAGCTGGCCGTCACTGCTGTACATCCGGTTATATCTCTGGGTGTAGATACCGTTTATATGGCGCATGCAACGGGAAAGATTTGGCCGGGGGGTCTGCAGCAGCAGGTGGTAATGGTTGCTCATCAGACAAAAAGCCGCGATCCTTACCTGCCACATCCTGCTAGATTCCTTTAAAAGATCTATAAAAGCCTTGTAATCTCCGGCTTCGGAAAATATCTTTTCACCACGTCGGCCTCTGTTCATTACATGGTACCAGGCACCTTCATAGATAATTCTTAATGGACGAGACATGTCTTTTACTCATGCGTTTGTTTTTTATAAGTATCAAATTTCGCCCTAATAGTCAATGGCAGATTTGACCCCCTTTTATTCCCATTTCCAAACAACGCAATAAGCATCTGCAGAGTATTTTGATAGAAGCCGCAAAACTTGCTCCGTTCTGGAATCAGCAACTTGCAAAAGCATATGAGCTCGTGCGAGAGCGAGGCGACAATCATAACCAGGCAACCATAGCAGTTGCGCGCAAGTTGGTGGCCTATCTGTTGGCTGTTGACAGAAGCGGTCGGCTATTTGTGACGCAGGCTGCATGAAAATCTAAAACGGCTTTTCATCCTGTTGGTTCGGGCATATCAAGGGAGTGCGCGAGTGAAGATAATTCATGATGCGCCGTGGAAGTGATTGCCGGGTGACGGGTTGACCCAAACTCAATCATCGGTCAGGAACCCAGAGGTTTACATACCGCAAATGGATGTCTGGTCGCGAATCGTCGTCGACCCGCAAAAAAGAACGGCTGTTACCGACATAGGTTAGTAAGAGCTTCAATAGCGAAGTCACGGGAAAGGTCTATCTTTAATACTTTTTTAGGAGAATCTCCATCTTCTCCTTGACATTAACGTATCATGGATGTCCCTGGTTTTCCGAGCAATTGTTTACTGCGTTTGTCTGTCTCGCACGTGATGCGGGATCCAGTTTCTACTGTCCGATTGCGTATACCAGCCTCGGTGTTGCCGTCACCGGACCATGCTGCACGGCAGTACCGTTAAAATCAACGTCTTCAAGCATGTAGCTGTAAGGGGTGCGGTTTTCAACATCCGTGTCCACAAATTCGTACGCCGCGCCTTCTGTGGGAGAACCTTCCGCGGGTATAAGCCTGTCGTTTATCCGCTCGTACTCCCCGCCGTCCTCTGACCGGTACAGGTTGAATCCGGCGTTGTCGATCTCCGAGGCAGTTTTCCACTCCAGCGTGACCTGCCCGTTACCGGGAGCTGCCGTAAACGACTCCAGCACGATGAGTGTTACCACACCGGATTCCGACTGGGTCGAAAGATCAAAATTCACCCAGCCGATGTTCTCGCCCCAGGCATACCCTACAATGCGGTCATGCCCGCCGGGGGCCGCTCCGTAGTCGATAGTGACGCCATATTCAACATCACCACAGCTCAGGGTGTTCTCGCACGAAAAACTGATCCAGCCCACGTTCTCGCCCCAGGCCCATCCCGAGAGGTTGCCCGCGCCGTCGTTTTCAACGCCGCCGTACTCTGTGGGGCTTAAGTTAATCCAGCCGATGTTTTCCTGCCACACATAGCCGGTCACCTCGTAGTCGTCAACCATAACGCCGGGTCCAAAGGACGGCTCGAAATTGAACCAGCCCACATTCTCGCCCCAGGCGTACTGGGAGCCGTCGTTGAGCGGGTCGATGTTTTCCTCAGCCTGCAGCGGCGAACATACTGATAGAAACAGCACCGCAGACAGCAGGACAAACGCCCCTGTATAGCTTTTCTTGTTCATAACCACACCTCCTGATGTATGTATTTGTTAAAATATGATCCTTTTATATTTTTGCACCATTCTCAAGCAGCAATCGCCAGGCGGTACCTGGGCACTCGCTGCTTTACGCTCGTGAAGTACTGCTTCTCTTCTCCCACCACCGTGACGGTTCTGCCCATGCGCATGAGCCTGTCGGTAAACGTTTTTTCAAGTCCAGCCGGAAAGCCGCAGCTTTCCAACCGCCGGCGCTTCGTGGCCTGCCTGAGACCCAGCATGCGGCCCACGCGGGCGTCCGGCCCCAGAAGCTCAAAGTAGCGGCCCACCTGCACCAGCAGCACGTCTTGCGGGAACAGGGTCTTGAAGTAGCGGTACTGCAGGGTAAGCGACGGCAGATGACCTGGAGCCTTGAAACAGGGATTTAACCGCCCACCTTCCAGGCTGAAAAACCGCTCTATAAAGCCGTAGCGTTCAAACAGGGCCTCCCGCAGCCGGAAGGCATTGGCCCATTTTAAGTGCCCCAGATAGGATGCCAGCACGGCGCGCAGCTGCTCCAGTGCCGTGTGGTCGTACATCACCCGGACATAGGGCGGCCGCTCTTTGCGTACCAGACGCTTTTCAAACAAATCCAGCTTTGCCCGCAGATTGTTCACGACCCGTTTGCGCACGAGGGTATAATCCGGCCGCACGATATAACCCAGGAAGTCCACCCCGTTTGAGACCGGCTGCAGTCGCTCTCTTTTACCGTTCAACTGCAGGTTGAGCGTTTCGCCGAGAAAGCGCGCGATGTTCTCTTTCCAGGCGCAGAGCTTTTCACGGTCCGCCGAGACCAGCACGAAGTCGTCGCAGTAGCGCAGGTAGTGCCGGCACTTCAGATCGTGCTTAACGAACCGGTCGAGCTCGTTCAGGTACAGGTTGGCAAAAAACTGGCTGGTGAGGTTGCCGATGGGCAGGCCGCGATTCTGTGCCGCGAAAAACAGGCTCTTGTGCGGGGCGATTTTTTCCAGGTACCCCCGGTCTCCCTTCAGCACAAAGTCCTGCGTGCAGTCGTGAAAAATCACGGTCCGGGCCAGCCTCAGCACCTGCTCGTCCTTGACCTTTTTTGCAATCAGGGCGTAGAGAATATCCTTGTCGATGCTCATGAAGAAGTTGGCGATGTCAAGCTGCAGATACCACGCCCGCCGTGTGCCGTTGCGGGTGGCTTTCCGGAGAAACGAGCGCAGACGCCCGACCCCGGAGTGGATGCCCCTGCTCCGGCGGCAGGCGCAGGAGTCGTGGATGAACCTGGACTCCCAGATCCGCTCGAGACAATCCACCAGGATGTGGTGTACGATGCGGTCGCGGAAATCGGCCGCGAATATCTCGCGCAGCTTGGGCTTTGTGGCCATAAAGCAGACGGAACGGGACGGACAATATGTCCCCTCATCAAGCTCACGCTTCAGGTCCAGCAGGTTTTCCTCGGCGCCCAGTTCGAAGGCAAGCGGGTTTACCGCGCTTCGCTTGTTGCGGCGGCAGGCCAGGTACTGCCGGTAGATATTTTCGAACGAAAACAGGGGATGCGCATCATTATCTGAACGGACCGGCCACACGTAGTTGTTGTTGGACTTATTGTTGTTGTTCACGTTGCCGTTGTTCATGTTCACGTTCCACGCGTTGTCGGTATTGTTTGCATAACTCGTGCCGGACCAGTAGTTGTTGGACTGCACGATTTGTCCGCCCACTTTACGGCCGTAAAACAGTCCGGCCCACCGGCTGTCGATCCCCCCCGGTAAAAGAAGAGGTACGGCAGCCTGTCCTCGCATGCCCGGAAACCCGGGCGGGGCGGACGTACAATGATGAAAATCGGCGCGCTCGCCGGCAAAACCGGTTCACCGGCAATTCCGGCCCTCGCAACCCCGGCCGGATGACTGGGACTTTATCCAGCCCTCGTTCTGTCTGCTGATGGCCGTTAGGCCGTTACGTTTTCTACGGCGTGCTGAAACGATTTAAAGCCGCTGAATCCGCCCGCCTCCTTGGTAAGGCGCATCAGCAGCTTCAGTTCCTCCAGTTTCTGGCGCAGCACGGGCAGCTTTGTGCGCGTTGAGTTGGCCCGCACGATCAGCTTGACCACGTCGCGGCTCGCCTGCCGCAGCTCGCTGCCCAGACTGTATTTGTGGTAGCGGCTGAAATGTCGCACCGTGTTCTCAAAATACAGCGCCACATCCATGGCTTTTTTGTATATGGGCAGGTGCTCGTAGTGTGCCATCAGATCCCACCAAAAAAAATTTGTCGCGGACAGGGGGCTTGCCCCCTGTACCCCCACACGCTAAAAACAAATAATCAAATAACCCGAATAATCAAACCATCAATTGTCTGAACGGACCGGCCACACGTAGAGGTAGTAGGACTTATTGTTGTTGTTCACGTGGCCGTAGCTCACGCTCACGAGCCACGCGTGGTCGGTATAGCCTGCATAACTCGTGCCGGACCAGTAGTAGCTGGACTGCACATTTGAAAAAGGATGGCCGGTCGGCAAAGCAGGACCGTAGTTGCCTGCATCAACAAGGCTGTTCAGTTCATTACGATTCGGCAGCCGCCAGTCGCCCTCCACGGAGCCGTCACTAAGGCCGCACTCGCCGCTGTTAAGCGTGTTGCAGTCGCTAAGGGCCGTTGCCCAGTCTCTCGTACCGAAACAATTTGCGTTTTTCAGCCAGATAAGCCCCGTCAGGTTGTCCGTGACCGTGCCGTCCCCGTTGTCCGTAAAGCGCGGGGCAGGGCTTGCAACCCCTGCCTGGTGCTCGCCGTCCTGTCCTGTACCTGCGCACGCAATGACAGTCCCTGAAGCATCATAGCAGGTCGTCTGACCCGTCTGCGCCACCGGCGCGCCTGTGGTGCTGCCTGGGCAATTACCCGCGCATACCTCATATATCTCATCCAGCGTGTGCATGGTCGACCCCGGTGCCGCACTTGGCTCCAGATCTCCTGCCAGTACCGTCACCGGCACCATCAGCATTACCGCCACAGCCAGCACCACTGCCATCATTGCCCCTGTTTTCTTTGCTTCTTTTTTCATCTCCTGCTCCTCCTTCGTCTGGTGGTTATTGCATCTGTTTGCCTTTTTTAGCCCTTACAACTGTTTCTCAGCTTTCCCCCTCTGTCACCCCTCGAAAGTGATAGAAAGTGATAGAAAGTGATAGAAAGTGATAGAAAGTGATAGAAAGTGATAGAATTATAATACTGGGCAGGGAAAAATTGTCAAGGAAAAATTTTCGGCATTAGAGGATTTTTTGAAAAAATCTGCAGCAGTTTCATGCCCTGATGTTATCATCAGCGCTGTAAAAACTCCTCCAGAGTACATCCAATATCCTTACAGATTTGACGCAGCAAAATAGGTGAGATATCCCTGCCGGAGTGAAAGGGTACAGTTGTGCCCCGCCCATCGGCGTGCCGAAATTGCTTATGGGAACCGCGCTGGCGCACTTCCTTAAAACCAAGCTGCTGCAGGCGTGCGGCGACTTCCTGCGGCTTGAGAACCGGAAGCTTGCCCATTCTATGCCACCATAACCGTCTGTGTGCCTACAAATTCTGCCTCAAGCTGGGGCGCACCGTCTTCCATAAGCATTTCAATGACTTCCTTCAGGTTTTTATTGAGCTCATCCAGGGTTTCTCCCTGGGTATGCGCGCCGGGAAAGCCCGGAACAAAACCGACATACAGGTTGGTCTCAGGGCATCTTTCTACGACTGCTGTGAATATGTGCATGCTATGCCTCCCTTTTGGTTGCGTAAAACGCTTTCTTCTTAAAAGCAGCGTTTTTATCAGACAGGGTGGTGAGGTAACAACCCTCAAAAAATTTTTGATTTTGATAGAACTTGCTTTGAGATGCAGAAAGTATAAGCCGATTGCGCTTGTATGTCAATAAAAACGTTGTCCCAAGATATGGGCGGCCGTCTTGACAAAAAACGAGGCGTCGTTTGAAAAGGCTGTTGTGTGATGCCGGGCCTAATATGGGGTGTTATGTCAACCGAAGGGGCTATTTGGGGCGCAGCTATCGAAGCGGCCTCTTGCCTGATTTTTACAGATAGGCTTCAAACGGGTAGTCAGGATCGATACCGTCACCACAATATACTACCTGACTTTCGCTGTAATCTGTTTGCAGACCCCCTGGAGTCGGACCGGCCCGGGGCGGCGGCCGTTTTTGCGCATCCCACAGACCGACATGCTGTAAAATCTTTTTTATGACATCGGGAAAACCCGGTAGAGTAGAGAGCTGAAGGCACTGACGGCACCCCTGACGTCGTTTCGTATAATTACTGGGGTCAGGCATTCGTATTATTGCCTAATACCTTATTACGAATGCCTGACCCCAAGTCCCCCAAGTCTTTTGCATAACTCATATTTTGTTAGACACTTGTCAGTTAAGTATTAAAATAAACGCCAACTGTTCTTATTCGCTCAACAAATGGGCTCCCATAAACCTGGTAGACTTCTAAAGCCATACCGCAACAAGCCACAACACCCAAAAGAGGCATGCCTTCACTATTAGAACCTGATGCCGACATACTGTACCACCAAAAAACTACCAATACAACATCAGTAATGATGGGCAATAGAATTTTAACAAGTTTTTTTTGATACTCGCCAACTGTAGATGCATTAATGCCAAAAAGAATTATACCCCAAAAAATCGTAAACAGAGCACTATATATGAACATATATATAGCGCCGATTAACAAATGGATGTCTGTAACTGAAAGGGCTATGGATCCCATTACTGCTAAGGGAATCAATAAGGACACTGCGGCTTTCAAAAAACCATTTTTTATTTCTATTGCAGCTGTCGAATCAATGAAAACGACTCTTAGCTGATGGCGAATAATAAGTGCTACTACTAAAAATATATACCACGAAGGCAGTGCTGTTGTACCAATAATAGCTACTAGTTCTGGCTTGAAATAAAAAAGAACCGCACTGATTCCTATTCCAACGAACCCTGCAATAAATGATATAACAATTCCTGTTGGTTTCGGGGGAGTTAGACTACTTATACCATTACTCACTTTCAACCTCCTTCGTTCGTCCGAATACACATAAAATTCCTGGGATAAAAGGTAATAATAGCCAGTAGCCTTGATTATATTCTGGACAAACGAAGGTCAGAATCAAGGCAGCACCTGCTCCGAAAATAAGAGCTATTAAAGTAATTATTTTTGTGCCACGTCCATATATAGCAAACAAAAATGGTAGCCCTTGAGCTGCAAGGATTGCGAGCACCCCTGTAAAGAGTCTGGATGGTTCTTTGGCTAGAATAGATGCAAATACGCCTAACAAAACAACAGAAATTACTATTAACTGGACTCGGCGCACAGGTAAGGGAGGTCTGCAGTCTGTTGCAGCAGCACCTCGATGAACTTCGTTAAGTATAGCCGTTGCTACAAGCATTGCAGCCGTATCGGCCGTTGATAGAAACGCTGACAATAGCCCTAAAGCAAACATTATCTGAATCCATAAGGGCACAGATAATTTTGCATTACCTAGTGCAGCTGTATAACCTACAAATGGTTCTTTCCCTAACTCCTCTGCAGGTAACATGAATACATTTGCAGCAAGAAGAAGTAGCGGAAGAATAAACAGTAACATGGCAACTCCCGCAAGCGTTGCCCCACGAGATGCTTCAGTATCATTCTGAAACATCGTTATTCTTTGCCATATATCAGGGCCTGCAAAGGCTGCTATAACCGTACTTAGAAAAATTGTTATTGCTGTAGGATCAGACCAAACAGAAGCAATCGTTGAGCTAGAAGCTTCTGTAATCTTTGATAAAACGATACCGAGAGAGGCAGATTCAGAGTTGCCGAAAAAAACATATCCAACAACGAGATATAAGGTGACCCACATAAAAATTCCTTGATATGTATCAGTATGAAAAATTGCAGGAAACCTCCCCACACACACATAAATAGCTACTACAAAAGCAAGGATTAAAACTGCTGATATGTAAGAAATTTTCCCAAGACCAGCTATTAATTCACCGCCTAAAATGAATTGTAGCCACAGAATCCCAATAAAAGCGAAAACAGTTATAGCAGTTGAAAGTACAGATACAGAACGACCATATTTTACATAAAACAAATCAGGAGTAGTAAAATTGGGGTACTTATCTAAACTTGTGGTTGGTGCATTTTGTGATAATGCCACTTTTCTAACCCTTGGTGCAACGAGTGCAATTGCAAAAAGCGCAAATCCCAAACCGGCAAATAATGAAGGTCCCCAAAAACCGTATACAGCTGTCAATGAAATTGCTAACGCATATTCACCAGCACCTACAACAGTAAAAATACTTGCAACGGTTTCAAAAAAGCCAGCACATTGATCTCTCGCCGGGGAGGGGTTACCTTCCACGACCATTCGCCTTTGCCAACCAATGTATATAAAATAGCCAGCAAGCGCGAGAATACTAAAAAGCGTCGGGTTCATCCAATTCTCCTCTTCAAGTAAAAGTTTTTACTTATTAATAAATTTTCAGTGTTTAAGGGGAACAGCGACCTTTAATTTTTATAAAAACCAATTCTTGATTAATGCGGTCAGGTGGGGTTTCCTTCAACCCGGCCGCCTCCTTTTAGCGCCCCAATTTTTCTACCAGGTCTGCTGAATACAAAATGATTTGGGTGTGACAACTATATAATAAGTGTGTGGTTTGTTCAAGGAAATTATTATTGACGGGTCAGCACCCCCCCTACACTTTTTTCTGACAGGACTAATGCAGGATTAACATGATTTTTAACATGGCTGTCGTCATGTTAAAAATCATCCCGGTTATCTTGTTAATCCAGTCTAGAAAATAAATCTGTCCCCTTTTCCTTGCAAAATGGTGATGCTAAGAAAAAGGATGGGCCTTCGTGCAATGAAGGGGTCAGATCTCCGTTTGACCATTTATGATTATTTTTCAATTTTCCGCACTTGCCTTCTTGTTTTTCTATTCTGTGCAACTAAGGTAATAGCGAAAGCCACTGGGAAGCTGGGGCTACAAGTATCGTCTGACTGCCATTTGAAATTTTTCTATATGCATCCGCATCATTAACCAACTGTATTGCCGGCACATCAAGCATTAATTGGAACTTACAAAGTGCTGCCGACGGTTTCATATCCGAGAACTTTGCCTCGATCAGAAGAAAAGGGGCTCCATCTCTTACAAGCAAGAAGTCGACTTCCTGCTGCTCTTTGTTCTTTATAAAATGCAATGCAAATCCGCCGTACCCCCTATCATTCCATGCTGTAACTGCCCGGTAAAGTTCTATAGCAACCATGTTTTCAAAGCGGGCGCTGTCATCCTTGATGCGGGGTGAATCCCAGATATAGACCTTGCGCTCTTTTTGTATTGCTCTGGATATTTTTTTCGTCCATGGATAGATACTGAAGAGCATAAAAAAACGCTCAAACACGGATAGCCAGTTTTGAACCGAATTATAGGTAACCTTCAAATCCCGTGACAGGGAGGGAATTGAAAGCCGGCTGCCGATTTTTGATGGAAGCAGCAGGTACAGCGTTTCCATATCCTGTATGGATTTTATATCGGTCATGTCACGTATATCTTCTCTGATAAGCTGCTGGGCATATGCCGTTGACCATCGGCGATAAGTCGTCTGTTTACCTGATACATACGGCTCAGGAAAACCACTCAGCGTGGAAAGTCCGGACCATATGTCCTTGGTGACGTCCAACCGGTCCATGTTGATGACGAGCGGATCACTCATAAATAGATCAAATTCGGCATTATTCTGTGCAAGCTCGGCAACAGTAAACGGCCACAGGTGAAAAAGAAAATACCTGCCTGCCAGCGAATCACCACCCTTCTGATAGAGATCAAGTCTGCCGCTACCGGATATAAGAAATAAATATTCCGAATGAAACTGATCATAGACGCCCTTGAGATAATTCTTCCAGTCTTTGTATTTATGGATTTCATCAAAAACTATAAATGGTTTTGAATCATCCCTGCGTTCGATGGTTTCAAAAAATGACGGGTTTTCAAAAAAGAGTATTTTATCTTTTGGTATGTCCCAGTTAAAATAAAGCTTGTTTGTAAAAAACTCTGCTATGAAGTGCGCAAGCGTTGTTTTACCCGCCTGTCGAGGGCCGGTCAAAAAAACCATGCTTTTTTCTGCAGAAAGCTCATTCCAGATATTTATGTAATATTTTCTTTGCCTCATAACTGTCTATTATTTACAGTAATAAAATATTGTCAAGCCTATTTTTTATTGCGATACAATTTGGCCGCTCTTTACTGGAGAATCCAGGCAACCACCGCTGGAGCTAAGACGCACACAGTTTTAAGCGCGTCGATTCTCCAGCGACTGGTTAGATAAAATTACTTTATAATAAAACTAGTAAGGTGTCCCAGGTTTTACTATGATTTGCTCTTTGTTAGGTTTCGGACTTAAACAGAATCTTCTCAATTAAAGCTCTCAATTTTTTCTTAAATGACTCTAAGCCCTGAACTCCAAACAATCCAAAAATATCCTCAGGAGTTATTTTAAAATCATGTGCTTTAGCACCCCCCTACACCTTTTTCTGACAGGATGCACAGGATTAACATGATTTTTAACATGGCTGTCGTCATGTCAAAAATCATCCCGGTTATCTTGTTAATCCCGTCGAGAAAATAAATCTGTCTTCTTCTTATTCCAGCGCGATTTTTCCAATCAGCTGCTGAATTTCAAGCAGAGCAATACGGGCCTCAAACCGTGCCACAATAAGCCGTACCTGAGCACTGGCAAGGTTAACCTGGGCATCCCTAAAATCAAGAGAATCTGATGCACCGGTGGCATAGCGTTCCTGTTGCAGTTCCATATTCTGACGGGCGGTCTCGGTGTTCTGTTCCTCCAGGTGTACCTTCTCTGTTCTTTTTTGAAATGTATTATAGGTTTCCTGCACCAGGCCGGCTATTAGATTTTCAATATTTTTCAGTTCATGCTCCTGGTTGCGCAGCTCGATCCGGGCATTTTGAGCATTTATTTTATCAATATTGCCGTTAAACAGGTTAAAGGTCATGACCAGCCCGATACTTGAATCAATGCTGTGACTGTTTCGATCTGTCATAGGACCCAGATTGTCACCCAGCAGAGACCGGTCGGTATACCCGTAACTGCCGTTCAGACTGATGCGGGGCCAAAAGGCTGCATTGGCGATCCGGACATTCTCTTCTGCAACCCGCTTGCTGCGCCGGGCTGTAAGCAGCACGCTGTTATTCTCACGGGCCCGGGCCAGAAGCTCCGCAAACCGCATATCAAGCGGTGGGATAACAATCTCTTTTTTTATGCTAACCGGTTCAAGGGGATCCCGGGCCAGCAGGATATTAAGCTCTTTACCGGCAATAATGACCGCCAGCTGCTGGTCAAGCAGCGCAGACTCATCCTTGTTGAAATTCACCCGGGCATTTAACAGGTCGGTTGAGGACGCCCCGCCCAAATCCCTGCGGACCTCTTCCCGGTCAAGGCGTGTTTTGGAGATGTCCCTGGTATTGCGGGCAACATCAAGCAGCTGCTCTTGCTGTACCAGATCAAAATACGTCCGCATAATATTTACAACGGTTCGTTCAATAGTGTCGCGCGAACGGTACTCACCCCGTTTGGCCAGTTCATCAAAGCGCTTTTTATCGGCAAACATCCTGAACCCGTCAAACAAAGTCCAGTTAAGGCTCAGCTGGGATGCCCAGGTACGGGTATCGGAATTGCTATAGCTGAGCGGCGAACCCGTATGGGGGTTTGTTGCATCATAACGAAAGGTGCCGCTGGAATCGATGATTGGTAAAAAATTGGCAATACCTTTGCCCCGGTCGTTTTCAGCTATCAGGGCATCATTGCGGGCAATCAGAATATCATAATTGTTTTTGAGCCCCAGCCGGATCGCATCCTCTACGGTCATATGCTCCCCGGCAGCACACGGGAGTACCGCAAGCATACACAACAAGACAAAACCTGCCGGCAGGCGTCGTAAGACTTTTTGATTCGGTAAACAGTATCTGATACTAGTTTTTTTCATGATGCTATCGTTTTTTTATATGAACTTCATCGTTTAGACAGCTTTTCGGTTTTCAGCCGTTCCAAAAAGGCCGGTTCCACATCTTCCGGGGTTACCAGACGCCCGGTCAGGATCCGCGTCCCCCAAATCCTGATCCGGTTGAGGGCCAGGTACCCGGCCGGCAGCACAAGCAGCAGGATCAGCGTACCGAAAACCAGCCCGTAGGCAACCGATGCTGCCATGGGGATCAGAAACTGGGCCTGGCGGCTGGTCTCAAGCATTAGGGGTGCCAGACCAAAAGATGTTGTAAAAGTAGTCAGCAGAATCGGGCGCAAACGCGAAATTGCTCCGTTATAAACGGCCTCGTAGAGCTTCTGCCCGCCCAGCAGGTTGCGGTTGATCTGATCCACCAGCACAATACTATCGTTAACCACAATCCCGGTCAGGGCGATAAACCCGTAAATAGAGAGCATATTAATAATAATCCCCTGCAGCCCGTGTCCCCAGACAGCACCCATAACGCCCAAGGGTATCAGTGAATAGACCAGGGCCGCCTGGGCATAAGAGCGAAACACCAGGACGATGAGGATAAACATACCTATAAACGCAATGGGAAAGGCCGTGGCAATAGAGCCCATGACCTTACTCTGCTCCCGGGACTGGCCTTCGTAGGAGACACTGATGCCGTCCACCTGGGCCAGCACCTGGGGAACGACCTTTTGCTGAATCTCCTGCAGAATCGGCAGCAGGGGAATCTCTTCATTAACCAGGGCTGCTTCTATGGTGATTTCACGCCGGCGGTTTAGATGGTTTATATGGCTGATGCTGCGCTGCATGCTGTATTCCGCCAGTTCGCTGAACGGGTATTCAGCACCGTCCGGGGTGCGGATACGCATCTGATCCAGAAACCCCAGGGAAGTCCTATCCTGGTCGGTATAGCGCACCCAGACCCTGATCTCATCGCGGCCGCGCTGGATTCGCTGGGCCTCCAGCCCGTAAAATCCCTGGCGGACCTGGCCTACCACGTCCTGCAGCTTGAGTCCCAGGGCATGCGCCCGGGGCTTCAGGGTTATGGAAACTTCCCGGCGGCCCTCCTGGTCTGAATCGGTGACATCTTCAAGCTCACTGAAATTTTTCAGCTCGGCAACTAACAGGTCGCGGGCCCGTCGCAGCTGCTCAAGATTATTGCCCAGAAAACTGACCGAAATCGGCTTGCCGAACATACTGAAATGACCATAGGTAATTTTCTGGGCCTCCGGTACCGGCCCTACTTTATCACGTATGCGGTTTGCAATCAGGTAGCTGTCCATCTCCCGCACTTCACCATCCAGCAGCTGCAGAAGC
The DNA here is from genome assembly GCA_028278025.1 of Thermodesulfobacteriota bacterium. GTDB lineage: Bacteria > Desulfobacterota > WTBG01 > CAIYCZ01 > CAIRTM01 > JANQFE01. Next base: position 13,495 of record JANQFE010000031.1, read on the forward strand.
AGCCTGCCGGTATGACTGCCGGTTTCATTAAAGTTGTTTTTGCCGATCTCGCGCATGATGCCCAGAATCACATCCCGCCCGTCCGGCCGCTCATCTTTGAGCTCATCGTTGACCTGCCGGCAAGCCTTTTCGATACGCTCCAGGATTTTGTTGGTGTCCGCTTCCTGACGCCCGGCAACCAGGGAGAGATTAATGGGCAGGATGTCAAGATCAATAAACGGGAAAAAGCTGACCCCGATAAATCCGCCCCGCAACAGCCCTACGGTCATCAGAACAAAGGTTGCCGGCGCCATGACCGTAATCCATTTGTGCCGCAGGGCGGCCTTCAGCACCGGCGCATACACCCGGTGGGTCAAAAAGGCAATCCATTTCTCAATTTTCTGGCGCAGGGGCGGGTCGTCCCCGTGCGGGTGGAGCCCTTTAGAATGGGCCAAATGGGAGGGCAGGATTAAAAAGGCTTCTACCAGGGAAAAAACAAGCGACGCGATCACCACCAGGGCCATATTCCAGATGAACTTGCCCAGAAAACCGGCCAGAAAGAAAAAAGGTAGAAATGCGATGATGGTGGTAAAGACCGAGGTAAAGACCGGCGGCATCATTTCACGGGCCCCGTCAATTGCGGCCTGCACGGCGGGCTTGCCCCGCTCATAGTGGGCGTAAATATTTTCGCCCACAACAATTGCATCATCAACCAGGATACCGACCACCAGGATCATGCCGAAGAGTGAGATGACATTAATCGTGAGTCCGGCAAACAGGATGATGATAAACATCCCGGCAAAGGAGAACGGCAGACCCACCGACACCCAGAATGAAAGGCGCAGGTTTAAGAAAAATCCCAGCAAAGAAATGACCAGGAAAAGTCCGATGAGTCCGTTTTTGGTGAGCAGTTCCAGGCGCTGCTCAAGGGGGATGGTTGTATCATTCAGGATAACGGCCTGCATGTTGTCATGTTTGTCGTTAAATTGGGTCAGATGCTCCTTAACACGCTCGGCAATCGCCAGGATATCTTCCTGAGCGGTTTTTTCGATCTGTATTTTAACCGCGTTGCGTTTATTGAAATAGACCTTGTCGGGGATCTCCTCCCATTGTTCCTGCACCGTAGCGATATCACCCAGACGGATCACGGTCCCGTCCGGGTTGCCGCGTACCACCAGGCCATGCAGCTGTTTGGCATAATACTTACGGCCCCAGGTACGGATCAGAATCTCTTCCTGGGGCGTTTCTATGGTGCCCCCGGAAATATTAATGTTTGCGGACCTGATTGCCCGGGCAATCTCCTCAAAACTCAGCAGATAGCGCCGCAGGTCGGACTCGGTCACTTCAATCGAAAACTCAAGGCGCGGCAGACCTGAAATGTTCACCTGGGAGATTTCCGGCATGGCCAAAAGATCATCCCGCCACTCTTCAGCTACATGTTTCAAATTGAACAGGTCGGTGTCCCCCAGCAGCACAATAAACATAACATCATCACGGTACTTGCGTTCATAGATAACCGGCTTTTCACTGTTGCCGGGAAAAGAACTGATGCGGTCAACCGCGTTTTTAACGTCCTGCAAAACCTTGTCGACATCTTCCCCTTTCTGTACTTCCACGGTTACCCGGGCGAAATTTTGCCGTGAGATTGAGGTGGTGCGCTCGATGCCTTCAATACCCTCAATATTTTCTTCTATCTTTAAAACAATGCCCTCTTCAACTTCCTCAGGGGAACCGCCGACAAATTCCACCTCAACGATAATAATGTCCGGGGGTATTTCCGGAAAAAACGAGTACTTCATCCTGCTCCAGCTCAGCAGCCCAAAACCGATTATGCTCAGCATAAGCACGTTGGTCCAGATAGGATAGCGTACAAAAAATGCAATCACCTTCTGCATCAGCCTTGATCCTCCGGGAGGGGTTGCTGTGATCTGGCAGGCATCCCGGCCGCCACCCCCTGGAGCATCTCCACTACCAGCAGGTCTCCATCCGACAGGCCGCCGTTGACAATGATATATTCGGGCTCTCCCCGCGCGATCTGCACCTCACGGTTTGTGAGCAGGCCGTCTTCAATCACATAGACCAGCCCCTGTGAATACAATGCTTTGCGGGGCACGATACAGGCCCCGGGAATAATCCGGCCGGGGATAGCGGCTTTCAGGAAAACCCCTTCAAAAAGATGTGTATCCTCTGGTTGATCAACGGCAATATAGACCTGGGCGGTCTGGGTCCGGGTGTCGATGGTTTTGCCGATCCTTTTGATCCGACCGGTCCAGGTGCCCGCAATTTCAGATGAGGTCAGGGTGACCGGCTTGTTGCGGTCGATCCATTGCAGATCTTCGGCCGGGATCGGCATTTCAGCCTCAAGGTTTTCCAGATTAATAATCTCTCCCAGCCGGGTGCCACGGCGCGCGTTTGACCCGACCCGCAAATCGGCTGCGGTAATAGAACCGTCAAAGGGTGCCGTGAAAAAGTGTTTTTCATACAGTATTTCAAGGTCGCGGATCGTAAAATAAATCTTGTAGACATTGAACCGCGATATATAGAGCTTGATCTTCTGGTTGGCGGCTTCCGGCAGCTCAGGTACAGGCTGATCAAACCGGCAGCTGTTGAAATAATTCTGCCACACCGGAAATTCCTCCGGAAAATCCACCTTTATTTCCGGCAGCACTGATGCCAGTGCGGTCAGCAGCTCACTTTTGGCGGTGTTGATGTCAAGCCGGATCTGGCGCGTATCGATTTTGAGCAGCAGGTCACCCCTTTTAAAAGCCTGGCCGGGCCGAAACGGCAGGTCCCCGCGCTGCAGGGTGCCCTCAACCTCGCTGTACAGAATGACCGGTTGGGATGATCGCAGGCGGCCGAAAGCGGTAACCGTGGCCGGAACATCTGTCAGCATGACTGTGCGGGTTTCAACAATCTTTACCGGCTGCACCGGTTCTGTTCGGGGAGGGGGTGTTTTAAAACCCGATAAAAACTTCATCGCCCCTAGACCCACCAGGAGCAAAACAACGGGCAATATGTAGAATATCTTTTGTTTCATACTTTTCCTTTTTTTAAGAATTCAGTGCATACTGTTTAATGGCACTTAGTGAGAACTTTGCAATGTGATCTGCCAGGTTTTCAATGCCCTCCTGATCAAATTGCTGCCGGGGGTTAAGCCGGCGGGCCACAGGCTGGGCAAACCGGTAATACAGACACTGACCGGTAATACTTAAACAGTACCTGCACACGGTTTCATCATCAGCCTTATCACCCAGCAGTTCTTTAACAAGTGCATACAGCTGCTGAAAACGGGGTTTAATCATATCCTCAATCACAATAGTAAGGGCCTTGGTGGGCTCAATCATTTCACGTCCCATAATCATCTCCATAAGGTCTGATTGACACTTACCTAAGACGGTAAACAGCAGTGTCTGGATAAACGTTTTTAATTTTTCCTCTGGGGTAAGGCCATCCGCTAATGAAAAACGCGGGTCGGTTTGTTCTACAGAAAGGCCGCAAACATACTTGCATACTGCTTCATATAGATTTTCCTTACTGCCAAAATAATAGTTGACTGCGGCAACATTAACCCTCGCCCGTTCACTTATGTCGCGTATAGTAGTATTTCGAAAACCCTTATGAGCAAAAACCTCACAGGCAAATTGTAAAATCCTTTGTCTGGTTGAAATACGGTCTGTTTTTTTGGCTTCCATATATAAACTCCACACACAATAAAACAAATGTTTTAAACATTAGTTTAGAACATTTGTTTTATTATTTCAATAGTAAAGATCACCTTTTCTATAAAAAAGTTACACTTTTTTGAGATATGCACCACTTTAAACAACGTGGAATACGGCCCTTTTGGGTATATTTACCTCAAAGATAGATTGTAAAGATAAAAACATCTAAAAACTACTATTGTCATATAGGTAGAAGCCCAAAAAACTGCTTTTTTAAAAAAATCAGGATTAGTAATGTTTCTTATTATTATGTTTGTGGGGGGTTTTTCCCCATATCCTATTCGCTTTATCAGACGTGGTTTGGTCATACTTCCCCATTCCTCATAACTCATAATATATTGATTCTATTTAATTTTTTTATATTATGGGGCCTTTTTGTACAGAAAAAATATCTCTTGGTACAACTATTGTAAGAGTATTGCTCTCTATGGAAAAGGAAAAAAGAATCCTCATTGTAGAACCTGACACAAAAATGGCGGAAAAGCTTTACCAGGTCTTGCGCAAGGAGAAGTATGTCGTACTGACAATCGGGAAAGCATCCGAAGCAATCCGTAATATCCAGCAGGAACATGTATCAGCGTTAATCCTGGACGTGGATGTAAAGGATATGCCCTGGGATGAAGTAGTACCTATAGTTAAAGGGATGGCCCCCGCCCTGCCCATCATAATGACTGCCAGCAACAATACACCTGAGCTTGAAGCAAACATCCTGAGACATAAAGCATTTTATTATCACGTAAAATCTTTTGGAACGGATGAGCTGATATTGGCAGTGCGCAATGCTGTACATAGACCGGCAATACACACGTAAAAAATTTCCACACAAGAGGAGGTGCCATGAGTTTTAAGGATAGTTTAGCTTCTGATGGTTTTTTAGTTATTGCAGAGCTGGAACCACCCAAAGGGACTGATACATCCGGGCTTGTAAGCAATGCTGATAATCTACGGGGCCGCGCTCATGCTGTAGTAGTTCCCGAGATGAATGGAGCTATCATGAGGATGGGATCAATCGGGGCTTCATGTCTTTTAAAACAAAAAGGCATTGAACCAATTGTAAACCTGAACTGTCGCGACCGCAACCGACTTGCCCTGCAGGCAGATCTTTTAAACGCCAGCGCCTTGGGATTGGAGAATATGCTCATAAGCGCGGGAGATGAAATTACCAGCGGTGATCATATTGATGCTAAATCGGTTAATGATTTGGATGTGCTTGGTCTGCTGGAAGGAATAAAAAAAATGCAAAAGGGTATAGACATATCCGGCAATGAGCTGAACGGAGCACCCCGGTTCTGCGTAGGCTCTGAGGTCAATGCCGGGCTGCAGGGCGGAGCCCTTGAAGTGGAAATTGTGGACATGGAAAAAAAGATTAGAGCCGGCGCCGACTTCTTTTTCACGCCCACACTGTATGACCTTGATGCCATAGAAACATTCATGAATAAAGTGTCTCAGTTTAAAGTGCCGGTATTTCCCCAGGTAACCATTCTTAAGTCGGTTGGTATGGCACGGTTTATGTGCCGCCATGTTGATGGTGTCCTGATTCCCGATGAAGTGATTGAACGCCTCGCTAAGGCCCCGGACAAGGCCAAGGAAAGCATTGCCATTGCCGCTGAACAGATTAATAACCTCAAAGGCCTGTGCCGCGGAGTTTTGTTGGTAGCCATTGGCGCTCAGGAGCGCCTGGGCGAGGTACTGGAGCAGACTGGATCATAGTGGTTGGCAATGTGGCTGAAAAGCTCATAAGCAGCACAGTGCATAAACATAATTCTTTAAAGAAATAAAACAATGCCTATACAGACATCTGTTGTAAATAAGGATACCCGCTTTCGCGACATCATCGTCGAAACAATCGGGCCGGAGATATTTGACTGTTATCAATGCAGCAAATGCTCGGCTGGATGCCCGGTCTCCTTTAGCATGGACATATTACCTCACCAGATGATCAGATCCGTGCTTTTTAACCAGCAGGAGAAGGTACTGGCAGCCAACACTATCTGGACATGCGCATCGTGTGAAACCTGCACTACCCGCTGTCCCAACGACATTGATATTGCCAAAGTGATGGACGTCCTGCGGCAGCTGCAGCAGGAAAGCGGCCGGCCGTCGACCGTTCCAAAAGTCTCCCAGTTTCATGCTGCCTTCCTGGGTGCGATACAAAAAAACGGCCGAGTGCATGAGCTGAGCATGATGCAGGACTTCTCCTTGAAAAGCGGAGATTTAAAGGAAAAGCTGAAAACCGGCGGCTGGAAAAACGATGTGAAACTGGGCCTAAAAATGTTTCTGCGGGGCAAGCTTAAGCTGCTGCCTCATAAATGCCGGGCCGTAGCAGATGTGCGCAAAATATTTAATCAGGCAAAGGAGCATAAAAAAGCATGAAGGTTTCTTTTTTTCCAGGCTGTTCTCTGGAGGGTACTGCGCGGGAATACGGTGAATCCATTGAAGCAGTCTGCAAAAATCTTGACATTGACTTGGAGGAGCTGCCGGACTGGAACTGCTGCGGAGCAAGCTCTGCGCACTGCACCAACGAATTTCTCTCGGTTGCCCTTCCGGCCCGCAATCTGGCCCTGGCAGAAGAAAGCCGACAGGATCTGGTTACGCCGTGTGCAGCCTGCTTCAGCCGTTTAAAAACTGCTGAAAAAGCTCTCGCAGAAGAAAAAGATATTGATCTGGGTGTTTCGTTTCGCGGTGATATAAACATCCTGCACATTCTTGAACTGTTCTGCCGTGATGAGCTAACAGATCATATTGAACAGCAGGTCACAAAGCCCCTGGCCGGCCTGAAAACAGTCTGCTATTACGGCTGCCTGCTGGTAAGACCTCCCAAAATCGTAGCTGCCCGGCACTGGGAAGACCCTCATACGCTTGACAGGCTTATGACTGCCCTCGGCGCGGAAAGTATCCACTGGCCCTATAAGACTGAATGCTGCGGCGGCAGTATGGTGTTGACCAACACGGACATTTTTCACCATTTAATTGGCAGAATTCTTGATATGGCAATTGAGGCCGGGGCTGAATGCATTGTAACCGCCTGTCCCCTGTGTATGGCTAACCTTGACACGCGCGAGGAAGAGCTCAGCGAAGCAAAAGGGACAAACTACAATCTGCCGGTTTTCTATTTCACCGAACTGATGGGACTGGCGTTTGGGGACCAGGATGCCGGCACATGGTTTAACCGTCATATTGTGGATCCTACGCCTTTACTTAAGGCTAAAGGATTACTGTAGAAGTGATGAGTAATGAGGGATGAGAACAAAATAAGAAATATTTTTTGGTATGAACTGCTGGAAATTCTGTACATGTTTCTTTCTCAGCACTCATTGCTCATCACTTAATAAAAAGAGGTTTTTCATGAGTTCGTCTAACAACCAGCATAGTTCGAAAGATAATAGCAAACCTGTCGGCGCTGTTTTGGTAGTGGGAGCCGGCATCGGCGGTATTCAGTCTTCGCTTGATCTGGCAGAAAGCGGATTTCGGGTATATCTGGTTGAAGAACAGTCGGCTATCGGCGGCATCATGGCTCAACTGGATAAGACA
>JANQFE010000041.1 GCA_028278025.1 Thermodesulfobacteriota bacterium
GTCATCCACGATCAGGTTGGGTCCGCTGCCGTCCGGCCAGGTCAGGGCCTGCTCCGTGCACCACCAGTACTCCTCCAGGGTCTCGCCCTTCCAGGCAAATACAGCCGCAGTGCCGGCCCGGGCAATAGCTGCTGCCGCGTGGTCCTGGGTGGAAAAAATATTACAGCTGGCCCAGCGGATGTCTGCCCCCAGCTCATGCAGGGTCTCTATCAGCATGGCGGTCTGGATGGTCATGTGCAGGCTGCCCGTGATTTTGAGCCCCTGCAAGGGTTGTGCAGGCCCGTATTTGGCCCGCAGGGCCATCAGTCCCGGCATCTCGTTTTCCGACAGCTCCATCTCCCGGCGGCCCCATTCGGCCTGCCCCATGTCGGCTACCTTGTATCCCAGACCCCGCTCTAATGCTATCTCCCTGTGTGTGCTCATCAAGTCCTCCATTGTATTGATGTTTTGTTTCCGTCACAAGACCCTGAAACAATGTTTAATATCGGTGAAAATGTCTTTTTATTAATGCTTTTTCCCATATTTTGATATTAACCTGTTATTGATAAATGTCAATTTGTTTTCAGATACATGCTTGCTTTTGTTTAATTATAATGATATTTATTTATATTTTGTGATCAGATGTCTTTTTAAAACAGTTAGCAGGTCAACAGCCCTCCTGAACTGTCACGACGTATCATACTAGCTGCAGCATCTATATTTTAAAGCTTAAAGCAGGAATTATGAAGGACATTATCAAATACCGCAAGATGCTTGAACAACTTATTGAAGAGGGCCAAGAGCTTAAAATCCTTACCCTGATTTCACAGTTTCATCATGATGATATTGCAGAGCTGTTGCATGCCCTAGAGGAGGAACAAAAATCAAAGTTGTTCAGGCTCCTTGATGTGGAAACAGCCTCAGATGTTATTATGGAGATTGACGAAATCTCCCGTGAGCTTATCCTGGAGGACATTTCCCAGGAAAAGCTCACTGAGATTGTTGAGGACATGCCCTCTGATGATGCTGCCGACCTGATTGCAGATCTTCCCGAACAGCAGGCCCAGGAAATCCTCAGCCATATTGACCGTGAGAAATCTGAAGATGTTCAAATGCTGCTGGAATATCCGGAAGACTCAGCCGGCGGCATCATGCAGACCGAGCTGATTTCTTTAGAGCAGAATTATACTGTGCAGGCTGCTATTGATCTTATCAGGTCGATGGCAGAAGGAGTAGAAGATTTTCACAATGTGTTTGTGACTGACTCTCAAGGAAAGCTGGTTGGTGTGCTGCCGCTCAGAAAGCTGCTGCTTGCAAAAACAAACACCCCTGTGGCCGAGATAATGGACCGGGCCGTTGTGTATGTTACCGCTGATATGGACCAGGAAGAAGTTGCCAACATCTTTAAAAAATATGATCTTGTCTCCCTGCCGGTTGTAGACAATAAGATACATATTGTAGGACGTATTCTTGTAGATGATATTATTGATGTTATTCAGGAAGAGGATTCCGAAGATATTTTCAAAATGGCCGGTATTTCCGAGGAAGAAGATATCGTCTACAGCGGTCCGCCCTTAAAGGTATGCATGACCAGACTGCCCTGGCTTATTGTAAATCTTTTCGGCACCCTGGTCAGTGGATACTTTTTATGGGTATACGAATCAACCCTCAAAGATCTTCTTGCCCTGGTGACATTTGTGCCGGTCATCTGTGCTATGAGCGGCAATGTTGGTGTGCAGTCGACGTCAATCGTCATAAGGGGCCTTGCTACCGGCAAGGTCGATTTTTTAAACCTGGGTAAAACTGTTTCTAAAGAATTTATCATCGGCATTATCATTGGGGTTGCCTGTGGTATTATTGGTGGACTGATCGGCCTCCTCTGGCACAACAACTTGACGATCGGCTTTTCGGTATTTCTTGCCATGTTTTTGACCATCACGTTTGCCGCCCTCATGGGGGTAACCGTACCCCTGTTTTTTAAGAAAATACGCATCGATCCTGCGGTTGCTTCAGGTGCACTGGTGACAACAGCAAATGACTTAATAGCTATAAATACATATTTCCTGCTGGCAGGGTTTCTGTTAAAGACTTTTATGAAAGCATAACACGGGTAGAATGGCAAATATGTATATCGTGAAATGTGCCATTCTATAATTTCCGTCTTGGCTTTCCTTAAAATATAAAGGCAATCTTAACCCGAACACATATATATAGCAGCTTTTGGCATGGCTCATCTTGCATCACAAGCCATAGTACTGCAAACCAGTGATTATGCTGAATGGGACAGGCTTGCATCTCTGTATACCAGAGATTTCGGTAGGATACGAGGCATAGCCAAAGGAGCTAAACGCAGTCAGAAAAGGTTCGGCAGCGCTCTTGAACCTTTCAGCCATGTTGATGTTTTTTTTGTTGATAAAGAAAATCACGGCCTTATCAGGCTTGAGCGGTGCCGTATTATAAAGATGTTTCCGGAAATTGCCTTGGATATAAAGAAAATTACTTTTGGAAATTATGTGCTTGAACTCATCAACACCTTGACCCCCGAAAAAGTCAAGCAAACAGAAATATTTGATCTGTTGCTGTTTTTTATCACGCTGCTGGGGCAGGAAGACTTTCGGGAAGAGTTGCTGAGAATATTTGAGTTCCGCCTCTTTAGCCTGCTGGGGTATCAACCGCAGTTTCTGCACTGTGTGGGCTGCGGGCAAGAGTTCAGCTTGCAAAACAGGTATAAATTTTCCATAAAACGAGGCGGTATCGTCTGCCAAGGTTGTTACAGCCAGCACACTGAGCTGTTACCGCTTTCCAATGGAACTATCCGCATCTTTCAGCAGGTTCAGAACTTTACGCTCTTAAAAGTGAAAAGAATCTTTTTCTCGCCCGCCGAGCATGAAGAGGGCAAAATATTATTTGATAAATTTCTGCAGTATCATATTGGAAAAAAACCAAAATCTTTAGAAATTCTCGAACAATTGACATAAGTTCTTATGTATAAATGAATGTATACGAACAAAAAAAATGTCTATGTGTAATAGGTTAAAAGCCGATTTTTTACCTTTTCAGTTGTTTACCTTTTTTAAGGAGGAGATGCGTTGACCTTTCAAGAACTTGTCTTAGCTCTGCAGAACTTCTGGGCACAAAAAAAATGTGTTATACAGCAACCCTATGATATTGAAGTCGGTGCAGGCACCTTTAATCCGGCCACGTTCCTCCGGGCCCTGGGACCGGAACCGTGGAACGTGGCTTACGTGGAACCATCCCGTCGCCCCACCGATGGGCGTTATGGTGAAAATCCCAACCGTCTGCAGCATTACTACCAGTTTCAGGTAATTATGAAACCATCACCTGTGGATATCCAGGAACTGTATCTTGAAAGCCTCAAGAGCATGAGCATTAGCCCCCTGGAACACGATATCCGGTTTGTTGAAGATGACTGGGAATCCCCCACCCTGGGGGCCTGGGGATTGGGATGGGAGGTCTGGCTGGACGGCATGGAGATCACTCAGTTTACCTATTTTCAGCAGGCCGGCGGCATTGACCTTAAGCCGGTCTCCGTGGAGATAACCTACGGTATTGAACGCATTGCCATGTATCTCCAGCAAAAAGACAATGTCTATGACCTTGAGTGGACAAACGGCATTACCTATGGAGACATTCATCATCAAGGTGAAGTAGAATTTTCCAGATATAACTTCGAGGGATCAAATCCTGATATGCTCTTTAACCTGTTCACTGTTTATGAGAAGGAATCCCAGGCGGTCCTGCAGCAGGGGCTGGTGCTGCCTGCTTATGATTACTGTCTGAAATGCTCTCATACCTTCAACCTGCTTGAAGCACGCGGTGCGATCAGTGTTACTGAGCGGACAGGTTATATTGCCCGGGTACGAAACCTGGCCCGCGCAGTTGCAGAAGCATATCTGAAACAGCGCGAAGAGCTGGGATTTCCGTTGATAAAAAAGCAATAGTAAGAATGGTTGTTGTGCGTTGACGCTTGTCTATTGCACTCAGGACAAACTTTTGTTTTTTCTACACATAATGCACAACCGGTAATTGACAAGTATCCTGACTGTTCGTATAACAATAAAAGAGCACTGGTCCAAACAGTTTAAGAATCTAACGTCAAGGAAAAAAGATGAGTGAAGAATTACTGCTTGAGATAGGAACTGAAGAAATCCCTGCTGCATTTATGCCTCAGGCCCTTGCAGCATGCAGGGACCTCATGGAAAAGGAACTGAGAGCTCAAAGGATTACTTTCAAAACAATTCAAACACAGGGAACCCCCCGTCGGATTATCATCACGGCCTATGATGTTGCCGACCGTCAACAAGAGCTTATCACTAACAAGACAGGACCGGCTAAAAATATTGCCTATGACGCTGCGGGCAATCCTACCAAGGCTGCTATCGGATTTGCCGGAGGGCAGGGTATTGATGTCGGCCAGCTTACAATTATTAAGACCGACAAAGGTGAGTATGTCAGCGCCGAAAAAAAGGAGGAAGGCCGTAAAACCATCACACTGCTCCCGGAAATACTTCCAAAAGTTATTACAGCAATCCCCTTCCCCAAGTCCATGCGCTGGCACGACCTTGAAATGCGTTTTGCCCGGCCCATACACTGGATTGTAGCCCTGTTTTCCGGGGAAATAGTATCGTTCACCCTGGGAAATGTACAGGCCGGTGATATTACCTATGGCCATAGATTCATGGCACCCGACCCTATCAAAGTTACCGGCATTGCGTCTTATCTTGACCAGGTGCGGCAGGCCCATGTCACTGTTGATCCTTCAGAAAGAAAAAAAGTTATTACTGAAAAGATTCGGGAGTTTGCCAGACAGGTTAACGGGCAGCCCGATGATGATGACAAGCTGCTGGATGAGGTCGCCTGGCTGCTGGAATCGTCTTTTCCAGTGCTGTGCAGTTTTAAAAAAGAATTTTTGCAGCTTCCTAAAGCGGTCCTGTTAACTACGATGAAAAAACATCAACGCTATGTTCCCCTGCTTGATACCAGCGGCAATCCGCTGCCCTATTTTGTAGCCGTAAACAATACCGATACTGCAGACCCACAGGTCGTGATCAATGGTCATGAACGTGTGCTGCATGCCCGTCTGGCTGATGCCGAGTTCTTTTTTACGGAAGACCGTAAAAAAACGCTTGAAACAATGACCTCAGATCTCAAACAGGTCGTCTTTCAATCAAATTTGGGGACATCCTTTGAGAAGGTCATGCGTTTTCAAAAGCTGGCCCTTTTTATTGCCGAGACCTATGTCAATCCGTCACTTAAAACCGCCGTAGAAAAAGCTGCGTACCTGTGCAAATCCGATCTTGTTTCCGAAATGGTGGGTGAGTTCCCCGAACTGCAGGGCATCATGGGCAGAGAATATGCAAAGTTCTCAGGGGAAACCGAAGAAGTCTCTCAGGCGATTTTTGAGCATTATCTGCCGCGCTTTGCCGGTGATGACCTGCCCACAACAGATACCGGTGCAGTGATCAGCATAGCAGATAAGCTTGATACAATCGTAGGATGCTTCGGTGTCGGACTCATACCCTCCGGAACGGCAGATCCCTATGCCCTGAGGCGGCAGTGCCTCGGTATCATAAATATCATTTTGCAAAAAAAGTATCCTGTTTCACTGGCTGAACTTATCAGCAAAGCCATCACTAATCTTGAGCAAAAGATAACGCGGCCGGTCGAGGAAATTTACGGGGATGTGATCAGTTTTTTCAGCGGACGGCTGGCAAATCTGCTCACCGCTCAGAAATACTCCTATGATGTTGTCGATGCTGTTGTGGCCTGTGGTATTGACAACCTGGCAGACAGTGTAAACCGTATTGAGGCCCTCCACAACATGAAACAGGACCCTAACTTTGAATCGCTTGCTATTTTATTCAAACGTGTAGTAAATATACTGGCAGACACCGATTCGCACAGAGTTGAGCCGTCCCTGTTTGAGGAGGCTGCTGAAAAAGCGTTGTATGAGAAATACCTGGAGATACGCGACCAGGTAAAAGAACGCATGGCTCAAAAAGAATACAGTGCTGCTTTTAAGATAATTTCGACAATCCGCGAGTCCGTGGATAACTTTTTTGATAATGTTCTGGTTATGGCAAAAGATGCGAACCTAAAACAAAACAGGCTGGGCCTGTTGCATGAAATAAATTCACTTTTTACTAATTTTGCTGACTTCTCCAGGATCGCTTCAGAATAATTTTTGTAAGGAGGACTAAAAATTATGGCAAAGTACGTATATTTTTTCGGCGGTGGTAAAAGCGAAGGCAAAGCTTCAATGAAAGAACTGCTTGGCGGTAAGGGAGCCAACCTTGCTGAGATGTGCAACCTGGGCATGCCGGTGCCTGCAGGGTTTACGATTACAACACAAGCCTGTGATCTGTTTTACAAGAATAAACAGAAGTGGCCTAAAGGATTAAAGGAGGAAGTGCTTAAAAACCTTAAAAAACTTGAAGCTGTTATGAGTGCAAAGTTTGGTGATCCGAACACCCCCTTGCTTGTTTCTGTGCGCTCCGGCGCAGCAGCCTCCATGCCCGGCATGATGGATACCGTGCTTAATCTGGGTCTGTCTGAAGCAGTTGTTGATTCACTCGCCCGTAAGGCCCGCAACGATCGTTTTGCCTGGGATGCCTACCGCAGATTTATTCAAATGTTCGGCGATGTTGTGATGAATGTCCCCCATGATGAGTTTGAACACATTCTGGAAGCAAAAAAGCGCCAGATCAAAACAAAATTCGATACCGACCTTTCTACAAAAGATTTAAAGGATATTGTTAAAAAATATAAGGCTGTGTATAAAAAACACACCAAAGAGAACTTCCCGACGGATCCTTGGAAACAGCTTGAAAAATCAATTAACGCCGTATTTATCTCCTGGAATAACGATCGCGCCATAACCTATCGCAGGCTCAATGATATAAAGGGGCTGCTGGGCACTGCCGTTAATGTGCAGGCCATGGTCTTCGGCAACATGGGAGAAACATCGGGGACCGGGGTCTGTTTCAGCCGCAACCCCTCTACCGGCGAGAACAAATTTTACGGCGAATACTTGATGAATGCCCAGGGTGAGGATGTGGTTGCCGGTATTAGAACACCCCATCCCATCAACACGTTGACCAACCAGAACCGCAGAGCTTACACCGAGCTTGTTGCACTGAAAAACAGGCTCGAAAAACATTACCGTGAGATGCAGGATATGGAGTTCACCATCCAAGAAGGTAAGCTCTATATGCTCCAGACCCGGGCCGGCAAGCGCACCGCTGCCGCAGCACTGCAAATCGCTGTTGATATGGTAAAAGAAGGACTCATTTCAAAAGAAGAAGCCCTGATGCGTATTGACCCTGCTCAGCTTGATCAGCTGCTGCATCCCACCTTTGATCCCAAGGCAGAAAAAAGTGCCGCCCAGATTGCCCGGGGGCTGCCGGCATCCCCCGGTGCCGCAACCGGCAAGATTGTTTTTAATGCTCATGATGCCGAAACCTGGGCAGAGCACGGTGAAAAGGTAATTCTTACCCGTATTGAGACTTCACCTGAAGACATAGCCGGCATGAATGCTGCCACAGGAATCCTGACCTCCCGGGGCGGCATGACCTCGCATGCTGCCGTTGTGGCACGCGGTATGGGCAAATGCTGTATCGCCGGGGTCGAGGAACTGAATATCGATTATAAAAATAAAAAGATGATCATAGGGAAGCAGACCTATAAAGAAGGTGATTATATCTCCATCAACGGTTCAACCGGTACGGTCTATGCAGGCCAGATTAAGACTGTTGACGCAAAACTGTCAGGTGATTTCCTGACATTGATGAAATGGGCTGACCAGGCCCGCCGGCTCGGGGTCAGAACCAATGCAGATATTCCGAAAGATGCCCAAACCGCAGTCACGTTCGGTGCAGAAGGTATCGGTCTTTGCCGCACAGAACATATGTTCTTTGAGCCGGACCGGATTACCTCTGTGCGTAAGATGATCCTTGCAGAGGACACCGCCAGCCGCGAGGCCGCCTTAAAAGAACTGCTGCCTCTGCAGCGCAAAGACTTTGCAGGACTTTTTAAAGCGATGGGCGGACGTCCTGTAACCATTCGGCTGATTGATCCGCCGCTACATGAGTTTGTACCCCATGATGATGCTTCGCAAAAAGAGATGGCCAGGGTCCTTAACGTGCCGGTTGCAAAGGTAAAAGCAAAGGTTGCCGAGCTGCATGAGTTCAATCCCATGCTGGGACATCGCGGCTGCCGTCTGGGAATCACCTATCCGGAAATCATCCGCATGCAAACCCGCGCAATCATCGAGGCTGCTATCCAGGTCAAGAAAGCCCGCATCAAGGTTTCGCCTGAAATCATGATTCCCCTGGTCGGCGAATACGGCGAGATCAGCCTCTGCAAGCAGGTTATAGAAGAAACCATCCAGCAGGTATTTAAGCAAAAAAAGACCCGGGTGGCCTATATGATCGGTACCATGATAGAAGTCCCGCGCGCAGCGGTTATCGCCGATGAAATTGCCAAAGAAGCCGAGTTCTTCTCCTTTGGTACCAATGACCTCACCCAGATGACCTGCGGCTTCAGCCGTGATGATGCCGGCAGGTTTCTGAAAGAGTATGTTGAGAAGGGCATCTTTGAAAAGGACCCGTTCCAGGTTCTGGACCAGGAAGGTGTGGGAAAAATGGTTGAAATGGGGATCCAGAAGGGCCGCAGCACCCGCAAAAAACTGAAAGTTGGTATCTGCGGCGAGCACGGCGGCGAGCCCAGTTCAATTGAGTTCTGCCACAGGGCCGGCATGGATTATGTAAGCTGTTCACCTTTTAGAGTACCTATTGCCCGCCTTGCCGCAGCCCAGGCAGCCATCAAGGAAAAGCAGGCTCAGACAAAGACGCGGGCCGCAGCGAAAACCCGCACAGCAAAAGTTAGAAAAAAGAAATAATCTTAAAATCTCTGCATTATAAGCTGGTAATACGGCATGAAGTGCACTGCGGTCTTCTCGACCATAACAGTCTTGAGCAGGTTAAGATTTATGATATATGCATCATTGGGCCCATATTTCGCAATGAAGCTGCGCAGGGAACGGGGTATTTCTTCCCGGCCCAGACTCTGAAACTTGACCTCGATGGGAATAAGCTCTCGACCGACTTCAATGACAAAATCAACCTCGGCTTTGTCCTTGGTGCGCCAGAAATGCAGGGCAGTTGCACCGGGCTTAATGCAGGTTTTAAGAGTGAGATACACGAGATTCTGGAATACAAACCCCATCTCTGCCGGACTTCTGAGGCACCCGAAGAGCCCCAGGGCATAGTTTCGCAACCCGAGATCCTGGAAATAGGACACGGGGGCCTGCGTAATCTCCTTGCGAACATTTCTTGCAAACGGTGTTATCAGGTCGACCAGAAAAATCTGTTGCGCATACCACAGATATTTCTTTGCAGTTTGAAACGATATGCCGAGCGCAGAAGTATGGGCGGCATAGTTGACGAGCTTTCCGGACTGGCTTGCCAGTGTCTTCACAAGGCTGCTGAAGGCTTCTGTTTTTTCAACCTGAAGCAGGTAGGCGATATCCTTCTGCAATATGCTCTGATAAATTTCGTTTATAACGTGATTTTTTTCTGCCAGCACATCTTCCAAGACCACCCGCGGATAGCCTCCGAAGTTTAAGTATTCATCAAGAAGCTTGCGGGCGTTTTCTGTTTCTGTCTCAAAAAATTGTGGTAGTGTCTCCTGGTACCTGTATTCTGTTTTGTAATGTACGAATTCCTCGAAGGTTATGGTGCTCAGTTCGAATATACGCTTGCGGCCGATTAGAGATTCATGAATTCTTTCCTTAAGCTCCAGGCTCCCTGAGCCGGTTACAATGAACTTGTACGGCAGCTTGAGATCATACAAGCCTTTTAGAAAGAGTCCCGCGTTTTCTTTGCGCTGGATTTCATCAATAAGCACAAAGCCGGATCGCCGCCCCAGCTCCAGCTCGATTTTTTTTATCAGTGAGAGCTGCGACTCAAAATGCACGCGGTCCCATTCAACATCAAGGTTAAGCAGCAGCGTTCTCTCTCCATGAGCCTCAAGATGCTGTTTCAGTTTTTCAAGCAGCGTGGTCTTGCCTGCCTGACGCGGACCGGTAATAAGGGTTATTTCCTTTTTAGGCAGATGCTGAACAAGCTCAGGGAAAATAGTACGCTCAATCATATTTTAATTTTAGCCCGATAATTATGAAAGTCAATAGTTAAAATTATCGCATAAGTATCAAATCTTAGAGCTTCATTAGAGACCTGCAGTAGCAACCCGTGGCATTTATGCCGTTATTCGTTTGAAAACAGCTTAAAAAATAACAAAGGCTCTCTTGGATCAGAGCCTGTAGAGTCTTTATTATAAGATTTTTCTTGAATATTTTTGATCTTTCGCTCCGGCTGCAAAATCTCAGGGGTTAATCGTATCCGGGTTTATTGCCAGGCGAAAACCTATGATATGGGTTCTGAAGTCCTTTTTTACTGAGATCCGTTGTGCACATCTGCACATATAGGCAGGGTACAGCCAGCTGCCGCCACGGTGAATCGCTTTTTATCCCCTTGAGTATTTTGATTTCAAGTATCCCTGCTTATAGCAGCGGGACCTTCACTTAGAGCATTTTCCTTTTTTCTATAGCCCCAAAGCACTGCACAGGCTGCTGTGGTAAAAGCAGCAGCAGCGGACATAGTAACTTCCGGATATTCACAGCGAGCACACCGCCGCAGGCGGTCGAACCGCGGCAGCCTGTGCCGTCTCAACCGTGAGGCTACGCTTTTTTGCAAAATGCCCTAGTTGCGGCAAACATCAAGCAACAAGGGTTACTTCACTGCATTCCCTCTGACAATTGTAGTAAATTCAGCCCAGATGCCGAGGATTCCCCGTGAATGATGATCAACTTGTACGTTGGTAAGACGTTTTGCACCAGGGGAACGTGAAAGCGCGTCTTTGACAGCCGCATCATAGCTGCAGTCCCCCGTTACAATTCCGATTATACCTGTTGCAGTTGCCTTGCCCTCTACCAGTCTTCCCTTTGCCGGACCCGGTTCAATATCCAGCGGACCCTTAATATCCATAAACAGCATCCCTTGGATTGGTGAGCCTGCCATTGTACAGGCAGAAAGTGCAAACACTGTAAGAATGACAACATAAACAAGTTTTTTCATAGTTCACATGCTCCTTTCAGTTAAACTTTTTAAGACCGTAAAACTTTAAACTCTGTCGCAAAAAACATTTTAGATATAGTAATCAATATGATTGGAGTCAAGCGCTTTTTTAGTACTGATTGTCAGAGGTAAAACAGAATGGTTTTGCAAAAACAATAGCCATCTTAACTCGTCAGGATGGCTTGGTTTTTCACTAAAAAACGGCAAACAAAAATTTATTTCTGCTTCGTCAGTCCCTGCCGCACAAAAATGGCACGCCTGATTTGCTGGAAGAGATACTGATACCTGGTGGGGTTATCAATGATGATTGACTGTTCTTTTCCGCCGATAGTTCCAACAAGCTGCTGATCTTGTTTGCCTTTAACACTATAGGTATTGCTGGGTACGGTACCATACTTGGTAATGGTAATGCGTTCACGCACGGTATTTGTGCCCCAGGGCTCAATATGTACTGAGAGCTGTTCCCAACGTGTCCACTCCAGCAGCCCCGGCCCCTTATTCTTTTTTACTGACTTTTTGGCCCTTTTCTGAAGTTTCTTACGGTATTCGGGATCATGGGAGGCATGATAATCTTCATAAGGTCCGATAATGTCTTGAAACCGCAGGGAACTTGCCTGTATGATCCCGCTCGGCTTATCAACAGTATCCAGCTGCCAGCCTTCATCCTGAAGCACCGAAATCGTAGCGGCAAAGGCTGTATTAAAATCTCCCGGCAGCTCCTTGGTCTGCATGGCCTCACGCTGGCGGGCAGACAGTTGCGGTGGCTGCATGATACCCAATTCTTTGGTAGTGATACAGCCGCTTAAAGCCACGGCTGTCAGCAGCAGTAGTCCGGCCAAATATTTTTTTTTGTGCGGTCGCAACATCCCGGTACCTCTTAAAACTGGGTTGCCATCATTTGATAGTCCTGGACAATGTCACTATTATCAAAGACTATCATCAGGGTGAACGTTGCACTGCTGACCTGACCGGCCGTACTGCCTTTACCTGTTGAACCGCCAACCGATGCTGCGCCGCCGACTACAGCTTCACCAACCACCCCGCCGGCACCTGCCACAAGCCCGCCGCCGGCATTCCATTCTGCAACTTCTGAAGCAGTCGCCATGCTCTGTCGATCATAAGTCCACACCTCGCGGCCTTCTTTATCCCGGGTTATGATATTGGGGGCGCCAAATACTCTCATAATATCTGCCTGACCAGCCTCGCCGACCCTTACATGCCTTTTTACCATGCCGGCAGTCAGGTTACTTTTCTGCTGGTTGCTGTAAGGTAAATCCGGCGATTTTGCCCGCACACAACCGCCTGCACACACTGCAAGGCAAATAACGGTTACCAAAAAGTTTCTCATATCCCGTATCAATATATATCCTCCTTATTGATGTTTTATAGCAAACTCTTTGTTTAGATAAAATCAGCATAGGATAAAGCCTATGCAGTGTCAATTAAAAAGCATTATTATGCTCGTTCTATAATATGTTTAAACACATGCCTGCAAAAAATGTTCCTGTAGTTCGCGAAGGCGATTTTTGTTGTATTGTCTAACATATTGAATTAGTGTCTATTTCTTTTGCATGCCCCCTAATAATAATATTTTTTTAACCATATTTTATTTTTTTGTAACCCTTGTAAAAATACTTGACATTATTATATCAAGTTTTATATTTGAAACCCGTAGGTAACAAAACAACAGTTTAAAAACCTGGTATAAGTGTTAAGGCCGAAATCCTTAAATTAATAACATTCCAGGTGAGAGGGGGTGGTCTCAAAGGGTAAACAAAATGCTATAACATGATACCTAACAAATAATTTTAAAATGAAAGGAGAAACGTATGAAAAAACTTGCACTGTTACTGGTTGCTATCGCATTTCTGGGATGGGGTTGCTCACACAGTTTTAATTCAATGATGACGTCAGGTGTTGATGTTGATCTGAGTGGTACATCAAAATATAAAATCTTGGGCGATACCGAGGCAACTGCAAATGTAAAAATAATCCTGGGCTTAATCAAACTCGGTGATGCCTCTATGTCCGGGAGCTTCCCTGTATCTTTGACCCCGCTTGCCGGAGGCAAAATAGTATGCGAGCAGGCTGCCGCCTATAAAGCAATCCAGAACTTTGAAGGTGCTGATCAAATTATTTGTCCCCGCTTCAAAACAGAACTGAATTTGGGTATTGGAATTATCTATCAGGACTTCACCTCGACTGTAAAAGCAAAAGCAGTTAAGGTCATTCCGTAACAACGCAGTAAGAAAGTCAAGCCACAGAAAGGCTCTACCACCCGGTAGAGCCTTTCTCTTAGCGAAAAAAGGAAACGATACTGTATGAATCTAAAAAGAACATTAATAATAACAGTTTATTGCGGATTGCTGCTGAGTGGCTGTGCTGCCGCACCTAAAATTGTTGCCGGGCCAATCAATCCGGATGATGGACTAGCCCCTGATTATATCGACCATTATACCGGCATTGAGTTCAAGCTGCTTCCGGCAGGAAGTTTCACCATGGGATCCCCTGAAAGCGAAACAGAAAGAGACCGCGACGAGGGCCCGGTGCATTTTGTAACGATCGATGCTTTCTATATGGGCAAATACGAGGTAACCCAGGCTCAATGGGAACGTGTAATGGGAGCAAACACCTCCCATAATAAAAGCGCATCGACGCTACCGGTAGAAAATGTTGCCTGGAATACCGTCCAAAAATTTCTTAAAAAACTGCAAAAAAAAACCGGCTTGCCTTATAGACTTCCAACAGAAGCAGAATGGGAATATGCCTGCCGTGCAGGAACGCAAACTTCCTTTTTTTCAGGCAGCGATAATAAAACTCTGAATGAATATGCATGGTTTGATATGAATGCCGGCGGCGAAACCCATCCTGTTGGCACGCGCCTGCCAAACACGTGGGGACTCTACGATATGCACGGCAACGTGAGTGAATGGGTAGCAGATGGCCGCCGTGGATACCTCTCCAGACCGGCCCACAACCCCAGAGGACCCCTTAGCCAGTTGTATGCCATTCACCGGGGCGGCTGTTTTATCTATCCGGCCAGACTATGCCGCTCGGCGAACCGTATGACATATGAAAAAAATATAGGAACCCATATTATCGGTTTCCGATTGGCACTTGATAAAGACGCCGTCAAGCAGAAGTAGCGCTCTTTATGGTCGGTGCCCAGCATCCGTCTTCAAGGGTTCCAGAGATACATAAACCGCACAGGCAGGTATTCTAAAAGATTTCTGTCGCCAAGAGAGAAAAGGTTTATCGTGGCCTGGGAATAAATATTGTTTTTGTAATCCATAGGCCGATAATACGTGATTACACGTGCATCTTGCACACCAACATGTTTTTTTGTCATTTCTATGGTATCATCCAGATAACCTATCCCATCAATAAGTTTATATTCACAGGCCTGGGCAGCCGTAAATACCCTGCCATCGGCCAGCGGTATGATGTCCTCTGCAGACAGCTGCCTTCTGCCCTGATCAAGAACTGTTATAAATTGCTGATGTAACCCGTCAATGATATCCTGCATAATCCTCCTTTCTTCTTCGGTAATCCCGCGGAAAGGTGAAAGTATATCTTTTTTACTTCCCGACTTTATTGATTCCTCCTCAATACCCACTTTATCAATAAGTCCCTTAATATTAAACTTAAGCGCTATAACCCCGATGCTTCCTGTTACGGTGGTTGGATGAGCAATAATCATATCTGCAGCATTAGCTATATAATAACCGCCGGAGGCAGCCACATCCATAAGACAGGCCATTACAAAAATGTTTTCCTTTTGCTTAAACTGGGCAATCTCCCTGTAGATAATATCACTTGCAGTTACGGTGCCTCCCGGACTGTTGATCCTCAGAATAAGGGCCTTGACGCGCTTGTCTGAGGCTGCCTTTTCAAGCTCTTCTTTTATTCTCGCTACCGAGCTGGGTTCAGTAGCAAGGCCACTCAGCGACCGCTGCTCCTGAGCTGTAATAATTCCGGAAATATCAACCAGTAGAATTTTATGTTTACCTTTGCCCTGCAGTGTTTTTTCCTGAAGCGGCTGAGGTAAACGAAACAAGGGCACTGATACAAATGCACAGCATTGTAAAAAACAGGTGGCCATACAAATTATTGCAAAAAAAATTTTTTTCATTGTTGCATCCTCCTTTGCAATATGACAACATAAATTAGGCAAGAGGGAACCCTGCTGCCTGGTAACGTACATACCACCTCATCACAAAATCTAAAAATATTTTTTCAGCATATGATTAACTATTTACTTTTACACAAAAATATAATAAAAGAAATGCTGAATATTTGCCGTCATAACTTATGAGGATTGTGACGTTATGAAATTATCTGTTGTTATACCGGTATATAATGAAAGAAATACCCTGCGGGATGTTATAGGCCGTATAAAAAATGTACCCCTTGACAAAGAAATTATTTTAATTGACGACTGCTCCACAGACGGCACCCGTGACATCCTAAAGCAACTGGCAGATGAAGATAAAGATTTAAAGATTCTATTTCATGAAGTAAATCAGGGCAAAGGGGCTGCTTTGCGTACCGGGTTTCAACATGTGGCGGGTGAAATAGTCATTATCCAAGATGCAGACCTCGAATATAATCCCGCTGAATACCCTATACTGATCGGACCCATCCTGGATGGCAGGGCTGATGCTGTGTATGGTTCGCGTTTTCTTGGCGGACCCCACAGAGTACACCTGTTCTGGCACTATATAGGTAATAAGACGCTTACCATGTTTTCAAACATGTTCACCAATATTAATTTAACCGATATGGAAACCTGTTATAAAGCTTTCAAGGCATCTCTGTTGCCTAAATTTACTATCAGATCGAACCGTTTTGGGATTGAACCTGAAATAACTGCAAAGTTTGCCAAACTGAGATGTAAAATATACGAACTACCCATTTCCTACAGTGGCAGAGACTATTCTGAAGGCAAAAAAATAAACTGGAAGGACGGCATTGCTGCCTTCTTCTGGATTGTGTACTATAATCTCAAAAATGATCTACATTAATAACAGGTAAAGAGATAAAACGAAGATACGCATATAAACCTTTTAGCCTCTTTATTATACCATTTAACCTGTTTTAGACCCCTTAGCCATAATGATTTCAAACGTTGCCGGGATCCTGCCGGAGTGGCCAAACTCTTGTTCATAGATTTCAATCATCCTTCGCAAGGTTGTGCGAACCCCCGGTGTCCTGTTCCGACGGCCTGAGGCATTGCGGGCCCCCATACCCTTGATTGATGTAATAAGGTCATACAGACTGGGATATGTCTCCACAATCCTGTAGGCCCGGATGCAGATATCATTAAATCCGCCCTGCTGTAAACCTTGTTTAATGTTGTCCTCAGTGAGAGAAAGCTCCAGGGCTTCACCCTGACGGTAGCCGGTCTGTGCGCAGGCTTCTCTATATGAAGTTCTTAACTCATAAAATGTTTTTTTACCAAACACGGAAAAAACAAAGTCGCCTCCGGGTTTAAGAATCCTGTTGGCTTCCTGAAAGGCCCTGTCACAGGTATCCAGCCACTGATAGGTAAAACTCGAAACTACAAGATCAAAAAGGTTGCCGGTAAAAGGAAGAAACTCTGCATCAGCGGCAGTAAAAAAGCTGCGTTCACTGGCCCCGGTGATTTTATTGCATGCCTGCCTGATCATACGTAGTGCTAAATCACATCCGTACACCTTGGCTGAACTAAACTTTTTTTGAAGGACTGCAAACAGGTTTCCTGTTCCCATACCGACATCAAGCACTCGTTGTATACAGCATGCTTCCAATGCGGCAAAAACCATAAGGTCTTCTACCAGGCGTTTTTGAAGCCCGGCATATATGTCATACGTTGCAGCACTTGCATTAAAGGACTTTTTAACAAACGTTTTATCTATCACTGGTATGCAGTTCGTGATCAGTAAATTTTTTAGTTAATACTTTTAAGGAAATCATGAATTGCCTGATGGACCTCTGTTTTCTTTGTAATAAACGGTACATGGCCGGTATCGTTCAGTAAAAGCATTTGTGAGTTTGTTATGTGCGTATGCATGTAGCGGGCTGCCTCAGGCATACACACCCGGTCCTCACTGCCGTGAATAATGAGTGTCGGCACTTGTATGCCGGGAAGCACACCTCGCAGATCTTCTGTTCTGAAACAGTCTAAAGTTTCCAGCGCAGCCTGCTTGACAGGTGCTGTAGTCAAGTCCAGGGCCGGCGTAGAGTGTTTGTTATTCTTAAGTACGCTCAGTTCCTCAGGTGTAAAAAGCAGCTTGAAAAAATGGGTAAGTCCGTCCGGATAATCCCGGTCAATCTGGCGGTACAGCCGGCGGACCGAAACTTCCGGAACACCCGCCCGGTAATCGTTGCGTTGTACAAATGATGGATTGCCGCTTATACATACCAGGGAATCCACAAGATGCCCTATATGTAAAAGCATCTTCAGCAGGATCGACACCCCCATTGACCATCCGGCAAGGGTAACTTTTTGCAGATTAAGCTCGACCACCAGTTGGGCAATATCATCGGCAAGCGCCGTAAAGGTATAAGGCCCCGGTAAAGCAGCAGATTTTCCATGCCCGCGCAAATCAACACAGATAATTTGATACGCATGTGAAAAATCTTTGACAAAATCAGTCCATATCCCTGTATGCATGGCCCAGCCATGAATGAACAGCAGGGATTTACCGGTACCGGTGACACTGTAATACATTGCACCTGTCATATATTAAAGGTTAAGAGGCTAATAGGCAAAAAGGTCAAAAGAGAATTTTCTGCAATCTTTTAACCTGTTAGCCTTTTCATCTTTTTGGCTCTTTGCCTCTTATTAAATTATCCCAAAGCGTTTACCGGCCTGACTCAGGATGTCCAATGCTTTTGCCAGGTCTTCTATGGTATGGGTTGCCATGACGGTTATGCGCAACCGGGATGATCCTTCGGGAACAGTTGGAGGGCGTATCGCCTGGATAAAGAGACCTTCATCCAAAAGGTGTCGGGCCATTGCAACTGCAGTATCGGCAGCTCCTATTATAAGGGGTACAATATGGGTCCGGCCACTACCCGTTTCAAATCCCAGCCTGCTCAACCCCTGGTGCATAAAAGAAACGTTACGGTGCAGGTTGTGCCGTAGTTGCGGTTCATCTTCAAGTATCTCTAATGCCTCCAGGGCTGCTGCGACAACTGAAGCAGGAAGAGCCGTTGTAAAAATGAAACTGCGTGATCGGTTTATTAAAAATTCTTTCAAATTGCGGCTTCCTGCAACAAAAGCGCCGAAACAGCCTAAAGCTTTGCCCAGGGTTCCCATAACTGTAATTTCAGGTGTTGCACACATGTTGAAATACTCAAGGGTTCCCTTGCCCTGCTTCCCCAGAACCCCGGTGCTGTGAGCATCATCGATGACAAGAGCAGCATCATATTTTTGTGCAAGTTCAAACAGGTCCGGCACCGGTGCAATATCACCGTCCATACTGAAAACACCATCGGTTACAATGATCCGGTTAGCCGGCCCCCCCTTTTTTTTCAGCAGTGATTCAAGGACCCCTACATCCCGGTGCGAGTAAACTTCAATCCGGGCCCGGCTCAAACGACAGCCGTCGATAATACTTGCATGGTTGAGCTGATCACTAAAAATCACGTCCGTCGGCCCGGCCAGAGCAGAAAGAAGGCCGGTATTGGCCATATAGCCGGTACTAAATACTAGGGCGTCTTCTGTTTGCTTAAAATCAGCCAGGTTATGCTCAAGCTCGACAAAAGGAGCCAGGTTACCGCTTATGAGCCGGGAGGCCCCGCTGCCTGCCCCCCACTTGTCCAGGGCCTGTTGGGCCTGTTTTTTCAGGCGGGGGTGTGAACACAGGCCCAGATAATCATTTGAGGACAGCATGAGCACTTCCCGGTTGTCAATCTTCATCCGCGGGCCGGATTGGGAACTCATTGTAACCAGTTTGCGGTAAAGCCCGGCATTTTTGATCTGTTTTAGTTCGTTCTCCAAATTAAGCATTCTATCAGGATAGCCAAGCATAACTGCATTGTCAACTCTATTTAAAATTATGGTAGACAATAGTTGTTCTTACAAACCCAGGCATGGAAATTTCTCTGCAGGAAAAACCTTTCAGCAAGGGGAAAGGCACGATACAAAGCGGAGGAGAGGTGAAAAAGTAAGATACGAGTACTGACCGACAATTAAAACTGTGAAGTCGGAGGTTGGGCTCGCACCTGTTTGGGCAGCAAGGGCAGTGCGAGCCTCAGCCTGAACTATACTAACAGTCGTTCCAACAAGCAGGTTGCCCGCAGCAATCAAGCAGGTGTGAGCCCAGCTTACACCCAATGTTAATTGTCCTCATGTACTAGCCCGCATTATTCATCAGCATGTAGTGAACGCACTATCCCCTGGTGTTTACTACAAAAAAACCTTCCGGCACGCCTGCAGCCTGTGGCATCGGATGGGGCTGCAAAGGCGGTGCGAGCGATGTCTG
>JANQFE010000117.1 GCA_028278025.1 Thermodesulfobacteriota bacterium
GATCAATGAAGAACCAGTAATTTTCAAATGGCATTATAAAATGGATGAAATTTCAGTTGCCTGATATGTGCTATATTATTTATGGAACTGACTACTAGTGCGTCTTCACATGATACTGTTATCAAAACAGGGGGTATCTATGGCTGCTGAAAAATCTCAAAAGCACCTGAAACTCCAGACAATTGTGCAAAAGCCGGATTCCGGTAACAGTGTGTATGAACCGTGTCAATGCATACAGCCTTCTGATCCTTGTATTATAATCGTTTTTGGTGCATCCGGCGACCTTACCGCACGCAAGGTAATGCCGGCTCTGTATAAACTGTTTCTTAATAATTTCATGCCGCAGGAGTTTGCGATCCTGGGATGTGCCCGCACACGGCTGAGCGATGCACAATTCCGGGAAAACATGAAATCGATTCTCACAGATATGCAAACCATGCCTCCGAATGCGTGGAATAAATTTGCCTCAAGGCTTTATTATCAATCTATTGTATATGATGATATCGCAACATTTAATAATTTGTCTGACCGACTGGATATACTTACGCAAAAGTATAAAACCTCGGGTAACAAGCTTTTCTATCTTGCGGTACCCCCTTTTTTGTATGAAACCATTGCAACCATGATCGGCCGGGCCGGCCTGTCGACTGAAGCCGACCCGGACAAGAACTGGTCACGCATAGTTGTTGAAAAGCCGTTCGGCAGCAACCTGCAAACGTCTACGGCCCTGAACAACACGCTGCAGCAAAGCTTTAAAGAGCATCAGATTTACCGCATAGATCATTATCTTGCTAAAGAGACTGTTCAAAACATTCTGGTGTTCCGTTTTGCAAATGCAATCTTTGAACCTCTATGGAGCCGTCAATATATTGAGTATGTCGATATATGCGCGGCAGAAACCCTCGGCATAGAACACCGGGCCGGTTATTATGAAAAGGCCGGGGTGCTAAGGGACATGTTTCAAAATCATATTATGCAGCTGCTGTCCCTCATTGCCATGGAACCACCGGCCAAATTTGCCTCAGAAATGGTTCATGATGAAAAGGCCAAGGTATTCCGGTCCCTGCTGCCCTTTGATGCAACTACCACTGAAAAAAACATTGTTTTGGGTCAATATGCTGCCGGAACCCTTAACGGTAACAAAGTACCGGCATACCGCAACGAACCGGGCGTCGACCCGCAATCTCTCACCCCTACGTATGCCATGATGAAAATTTTTATCGACAACTGGCGTTGGCAGGGGGTGCCTTTTTATCTTATGTCCGGTAAACGACTTAAAGAAAAATTAACCCGGATTGTTGTACAGTTTAAAGATGTGCCCCATTCTGTGTTCAGCACTATTATCAGCGAGACAATCAGTGCAAATCGCTTGACTTTTGTCATCCAGCCGAATGAAAAAATATCATTGACATTTCAAGCTAAGAATCCGGGCTCGACAGTCTGCCTGCGTTCAATGAATATGGAGTTTCACTATGACGGTACTGCTGAACAGACGTTGGATGCCTATGAAAAAGTCCTTATTGATTGTATGAATGGTGATCAAATGTTATTCCTGCGCCAGGATTCAGAAGAGCTGTGTTGGTCATTTTTTACCCCGTTAATAGAAGACTGCGAAGCATGTATCAATCGGGAAAAGAATCTTTGTTTTTATGAAGCCGGAACAGAAGGTCCCCGGCAGGCAAAAAAAATTAAAAACCGGTAAAAAAATACTCGCAGCTGCCCGCATTAGTGCTTAGCTAACCATGATTTCTATTTGACGGACAGTCTTTTTTATTTTATATTTTGGTATACATCGACTACGGGTGTCTTGAAAAAGTCCTTTTAAAGGGGCTGTTCAAAAATACCCAGATACAAGGCGTGCGAAATCATGAGGAATGAGGCCTGCTTTACTGCACGTCGCAGTGACGAATGATGAGCACAACGCAGTAGATGGATGTTTTTCAACAGCCCCACTATCCTTAGAATAACAACTATTTGACAACGGGGGGAATACACATGAATTTCAAATCAGCAGATGAAGCAATAGATTTTGCCATCAAAGGAGAAGAAGAAGCATATCAGTTCTATCTCGATCTTGCCGATAAGGCTGATAAGCAGTGGATCAGCGATTTATTTCAAAGCTTTGCCCGGGAAGAAAAAGGCCATAAAGCCAAGCTGCTGGCAGTTAAGGAAGGTAAACTCATGTTGCATGCTGATGGCAAAGTACAGGATCTGAAAATAGCAGAATATGTGGTTGAGCAGAAGCCGACCCCGGACCTTGATTATCAGCAGGCCCTTATTCTGGCAATGCAAAAAGAGAAAAAGGCCTTTATGCTGTATACCGACCTTGCAAACACGACAGACAACGCTGAGTTGAAAGAAACATTTCTGGCCCTGGCCCAGGAAGAAGCCAAACATAAACTAAGATTTGAGATTGAATATGACGAACATGTCCTGACCGAGAATTGAAAAGCATTTGCACAACACCCCGAGTTTTATTCGCTGTACAGGCTGGCGGGTTACGCAGGGCATGGAGAACAATCCTCCAGTGTTACCCCCTTTTTCCCTCCGGGATATCACCCGGAGGGTTTTTCTAACCGCGCACATAAGCCTGGAGCCCGAGGCCGCAGGCGTACCGCTAATAGTCATGCATACTGCGGGCTATGTAAACAGCCGTGCTTTTCTCCATAACCGCTAAAGGTTTCATGGTGTATCCTTTGACCCAGGGCTGATGAATACAACCGACCGATTTGTGCCAAAAAAAGACCCACGGGGCTTCATCAATGATAATTTCCTCTGCGATGTGATACAGCGATCGCCTTTTTGCATCATCCAAGGTTACAACTGCCTGGGAAAGCAGTGTATCAATTCGCTCATTTTTAAATCTGCTGCGGTTCCCTCCCGGGCCCCAATTTTTGGAATGGAAAAGCGGGAAGAGGAAGTTTTCCGCATCCGGATAGTCTGCCCACCAGGAAAGCCAGAATGAAGTCGCTTCGCCCCGTGCAACCACATCAAGAAACGTACTCCATTCAAGTTGAACTATCCGGGCATCGATACCGACATCCCTGAGATAGCTTTGGATTACCTGACAAATATCAAGGTTTTCAACATCCGCAGTCTGATACAGTGTCATGACAAACCCTTGAGGGTAACCGGCTTCCTGAAGCAGCTTTATGGCCCTGGCAGGATTATACGGATACCCCTGGGGAGCAGGACCGCCCCGCAACAGCGGCGGCAGTGGCCCCCGGGCACCTGTTCCGCGTCCCTCCATGAGTGTTGCCAGTATCTTTTCGCGGTCGATTGCCAGGTTCATTGCTTTGCGTACCCGTTTGTCGTTAAAGGGAGCCACCTGGCAGTTGAGCCCCAGGTAATAGGTATTAAGAGATTGAGCCATCTTAATGTATGGCTGCCACCTGGCATCACCGGCAAAGCGTTTGTATTCTGAAGCCAAAATTTCCGGCAGTATATCAAGGTCCCCTTTTTCAAATTCGACAAGGGCGGTAAAGTCTTCCGGGACTATCTTGTAATAAATTCCGGAAAGCAAAGGTGCTGTGTTAAAATAATTTTTATTAGCCCCCAGCAGTAAAAATTGATTGTGCTGCCACTCTTTCAGTATATAAGGCCCGGTACCACTGCTGTGAAAACCGAAATCTTCCTGCCAGCGCTGCACTTCTTCGCGGGCAACCACATAGGCCGCTGTAAGACCCAGAAAGCTTATAAATGGTGCAAATGGCTCTTCCAAGGTAATTTCAAGCTCGTAAGGACCTTTAACACGTATGCCAGCAACCTCATTGTGCTCGCCTGTCATAAACTGCACGGCCCCTTTAATACGTGACAATACCCACGTGCGGGGAGATCTGGTTGCCGGATCAAGGACACGTCTAAAGGAAAAAGCAAAATCAGATGCAGTGACCTCGCGGCCGTTAAAAAAACGTACGCCTTTTTTTAGATTAAAATGGTAGGTTAGTCCGTCATCAGAGACTCGCCATGAGGCAGCTATATCCGGCACCACCGACAGTGAATTATCAAAACACACCAGCCCGTTGAAAAGCTTCGCAGCGATGCGGGCACTATCAAGGTCAACAATTTTAGCCGGGTCGAGGGTGGTTGGGTTTTTTTTCAGGCGAATATAGAGGCTGTTTGGAATCTTTGCGGTACCTTTGGCACTGCATCCGCCCAGCAGCAGGAACACAAAGCATAGCACCACAATGTGAATGGGCTTATAACCGTTTTTCAATTTCACCCCGAAGCGGTCAAAGACCACACGTCTTCTTAACCATTGAATAGTATGACCGGTAATAGGTTGTATAATCAAACTTATCTGCAACAGCTTCTTTTCCGGCTTTGCCCAGGCGCTCTGCAAGCCCGGGATTGTCAAGCAGTTTTACCATGGCATTATATAACGATTGTTCATCGCCGGGATCACATAAAAAACCTGTCGTACCGTCTATAACAATTTCAGGTATTCCTCCAACCCGTGATGCAATCACAGGACGTTCAAGCAAATGGGCTTCTATGGCAACGCGCCCAAGCCCTTCGGTAAGGGAAGGAAGAACAAGCGCTGTTGCATTCTTGATGTACGCACTAAGCATATGCTGGTCAAGGTGACCGACAAAAAAAACTTCTTCGTTCATACCCAGGCTTTCAACCAGCTGTTTGAGCTTTTTTTCTTCTTCGCCTTTGCCGGCAATGACCAGGCGTGCCCCGGTATGCTTTTTGTGCACAGCCTGAAATGCCCTGATGAGATGATGAATTCCTTTAAGATAAATCAGCATCCCCGCGTACAGAAAAAAACCCGTTCCCTGTCGGGTGGCAACTTCCTGAATACGTTCCCGGGGCGGGTCCTGGAAGTTTTCCAGATCAGTAAAGGTCGGAAAAACAAAGACCGGTTTTCGTTTATCCGGGATAAGGCGCGTGCAGTAGTCAGAAATTGACCTGAAAGAATCTGCCTGCGCAAAACTGATTCGTCCAATCAAGGTTCGTGCCTGCTTTTCTATCCATGAGAACCGGGAGCGGTGGTAGAGCATTACCCCTTCTTTCCAGTCACTGTGGAGCTCCACAATAAGTTTTGGTCGGGAAGCAGCGCCGATTATGCTCCAGGGAAGCAGTGCAAGGGCCGGTGCAAAGGCTTCATAGGGACTCTGGGCAATGATTGCACAATATTTTTTTCTTAGAGCACCGCAAAATGACCACAAGAAAGTAATCAGAAAATGAAATCCGTACCGTATGAACCGCGGATACGATGAGGGCAGCAATAGCAATCGGGCTCCTGCAAGTGCAGAGCGTACACATGTTGTGCTGCCCCCGAATGCGATGACCGTGGACTGAAAAAAGTCTTCCAGACCCTTCCATTTTTTTACAAGAGTGCTGTCTGGAGGATTGCCGACTCTGGTTGTGCTTATAAAAAGCACCGGCAGTTTGTGATTGTCTCGTGCCCCGGCTAAGGCAGCATGGGTATGTTTGCCGGCAAAAGCCGTCTGCAACAGCACATCCTCTGTTTGGCAGACAAGCCGCTGACCGTCAAAGGTTTTAAGGGTTTCAAAACCATTGTGGATGAGCTGCTGTTTGAACTGTTGATCCTCAAGAAGTCTTTGTATAGAGCGCTCCAAAAGCACCGGGTTTGACGGTGCAATAAGAAGACCATTATACCCATTCTGAACAAGCTCACCAGTCCCCCCTGCATCTGTTGCGATAACAGGAGCCCTTGCGGTAAAGGCTTCCAGCACAATATGGGGCAACCCTTCATACTGTGAATTCAAAACAAAGACATCAGCATGTTGCAGACAGGCAAACACGCTGTCACGGGACAGCCTACCGGTCAAATGAACCCTTTGCTGCACATTATGTTTGTGGATAAGGGCTTCAAGACCTGGTCGCTCAGGGCCTTCACCGATAATGATAAGATGAGCCTTCTGCATACGTGGCAGGATTGTGATAAGTTCCTCAAAGCCCTTCCACGACACAAGACGCCCCACTGAAACAATTTTTGGGCTATCAGCGCCAATCCGCTGAAAAACATCCGGCATCTCACTATGGGCTACTCGTTCAAGCTGTACCGCATTATAAATAACCTTGATTTTTGTTTCTGCGGCCCCCCAACCATGAATTATATTTTTGAGATACATACTCGGGGCAATAATTGCATGACTTTTGGTAATCCAGAATGATCGCAACCTTTTAAGAAATTCAATGCGCAAACGGTATTGCTTGTTCTGAAACAACTCTATACCGTCATCTGTTAGGCCCAAAGTTCGGCAGCGTTCCCACACAAGATCCCCCACGACTTTGTGCACAAGGGGCTTGCGCAGGTAAACGTTTGCGACGCTTGCCTCCAGGGCAAGGCCATGCACAAAAAGCACGTCTGCATTTTTTCCATGCTGGATAATATGCACAACTGTCCTGGCGAATCGCCATAGTTTAGGAAGACTGCGTCGAATCCTTATAACCCGAAACGGATAGTAGCCATTGTGCGGCACATGAGACTCACTGAGCGTGAGCACAGATACCTGGTGGCCTCTTTCAGTAAAAGCCTTAGCAATGAAAGGCACGTAGCTTGCCGGACCGCCGATATCAGGGGGGAATATACCTGTTATAATAAAAATATTCATGGTATAGAAATATTTAAATGCCTTGCAGTCACTGTCAAGAAAAATTTAAAATAATTCTAAGTATTAAACAACCAGTTTCCGATAATTGTCTTTACAAACCAGCGTATTTATTATAAAGCGGATGATATGCACTGTAGCAACTAAACGCCTGTAGATGATGTCAACCAACGAACAGTCTAAAAAAATACTTATTATAGATGACGACAAAGCAGCTCGCGAGGTAATCGGTGAATTCCTGGTTGAAACCGGTTTCGATATTGAGACTGCCGGCAGCGGTACAGAGGCCCTGGAAAAACTGAAACAAGACTTATTTGATGTTATCATTTCTGATCTTCGCATGCCGGAAATGGATGGTATTGCGCTCACCAAGGAAATAAATCAGCTCGGTCTGGATATCCCTATTATAGTAATAACCGGTTTTGGAACAATTGAGCTTGCAGTTGAATCTATGAAAGCCGGTGCTTTTGACTTCATAACCAAACCCTTCAATCTTGATCAAATAAAAATTACCGTTGAAAAAGCCATTGAAACTACAAATCTTCGCAAACTTGCGGACGAAAGAGAATTTTATAAGAAACTTTCAAACAGTGATGACCTGACAGATCTTGCCAATTACCGTTGTTTTCAGCATGCCTTGGAAAACGAAACGGCACGAGCCGAGCGCTACAATCGGCCGCTGTCACTGATGATGATAGATATTGATGATTTTAAGTCCTGCAATGACACCTATGGACATCTCGTAGGTGATATGGTTCTTAAACAGATTGCTACACTCATAAAAAAGAATACGCGAGGCATCGATATGGTGGCACGCTATGGCGGGGAAGAATTTACCGTTATACTTCCCGAGACATCCCTTGAAGAGACACTTGTAGTTGCTGAGCGTATTCGGGAGTCGGTTGAAAAATTCAGATTTACAACCGATGATGGTAAACCAATAAAAAATCTGTCTATTACCATCGGTATTTCTTCTTTTCCGGACAGATCCAGGGGCAAAAAAGAGCTTATCGACGATGCCGACATTGCCCTGTATAATGGAAAAAAATCAGGGAAAAATTGTGTTATAGTATTCGGTGAAATGTAATATTCCGCCGACAACCAAACCACCTCTTCCGGCTATCCTCGATGTGCCGGGCAGCCTACGCCCTAAGTGCCCTTCCCTTTTCTTCTATTGATACAAGCAGATCCAGATAGGATTTTTCAAAGGCTTTAACCCCCTCCTCCTGCAGTTCATCATATGTCTGGGCAAAATCAATACCGCACTGTTCCATTTCTTTGAGCATTACAGGAGCTTCCTGAATCCCCTCCTCTATGGTGTGCTGTAGGGAACCATGATCTCTAAATGCATCGAGTGTTTTAGGAGGAAGTGTATTCACAGTATGGGGTGCTATAAGGCCGTCAACATATTTTACATCACTGTAAGATGGATCTTTGGTGCTGGTGCTGGCCCACAGCACCCTTTGAAATCGTGCACCTTTATCCTGAAGCTGTTTAAACCGGTCAGCAAAAAACAGTTCTTTAAATAAAGTATAGGTACGCTTTGCAATAGCTGTGGCTGCCTGACCTCTCAGCGACGATATTTTCTGCGTTAACGCTTCTTGTGAGGCTGCAATGCTGTCCAAATGGTTATCCACTTTAGTGTCGATGCGGCTTATAAAAAAGCTTGCAACTGAATGCACATCTGAAATATCTCTGCCGCTGTGGGAACGTTCTTCTAAAGCCTCAATATAGGTTTGGGCTATCTGCTTATAGCGATCCGGTGAAAAAAGCAGGGTAATATTAACATTTATTCCCTCCCGGATCAGTTGCCTGACAATAGAAACGCCCTGCGGGGTTCCAGGTACTTTGACCATAATATTTGGAAGCCCAATTTCAGAAATAATCTGTTGAGCCTCTGCAATGCTTGCTTCAATATTAAAAGCATTCTGAGGGTTCAATTCAATGGAAACAAAACCATCATACCCATTTGTTTGTTCAAAAACAGGCAAAAAAAGGGTGCCTGCCTGCCTGATATCATCCACGGTAATGTGGTGATAGATTTCTTCAGATGACTTGCCCTCCTGAACCAAACGTTTTATCTGTTCATCATAATCCCGACTTTTTGATACCGCATTCATAAAAATTGTAGGATTAGAAGTAACCCCGCACAGGCCATCTTCTTCAATCAGCCGCTTCAGCGTGCCGTCATGCAATTCATGTCTCTGGATATGATCCATCCAGAAGCTTTGCCCTTTTTCTTTTACCTGCATAGTTCTGTGTGTCATAGCATTCCCTTCTTTCTACCTGCTACGCTTCATGTTTGTATATACCTGACATGCCTTCCTTAAGAGGCGGCTTCACCGTGAAAACCGACCGGTTTTTCTCGGGGGGGCACCCTCCAAACTTTACCAAGCCATTATGCATAATTTATTATATGATAATTAAAATCAAAAAGCAAAAGACAATAAAGCCTGTAGTGAACGCACTATCCCCTGCTGTTTACTATAAAGAAACCTTCCGGCGGGTCTGGGGCACGCAACCCGAGCCGCAGGCCCGCCCGTTTCATATTATCTAAACTAAAAAAACCTTGAAGGCCACTATATGTAGTTCTTCAAGGTTTTTTTTAGTCTTGTTTATGAAAAAAAATTTAGAACAATGAGAAGGTCATGCTCATCGTAACAGGAAAATCAGGATTCCCCACGCTAACCAGCACACCCGTTATAAGCAGTCCCACGCTAACCTCACCCACCTCAACACTTGTACTAATAGGGGCGGAACTATAAGCATAGTCGAGTATAGGTGTTGTGCCCATAAAACCACTGGTAACATATATGAGCTCAGAACCTTCACCAATAAAGGATGAATTAGCAACACCAATACTCAGTGTGCCGGCGCCGGCAGTTAAAATAAGGGTGGCTTGAATTGCGGTAACATCATTTGAAACAGTATTGTGCAGTTCATAAAAAATAGTGCGCGAATGGCCCGGGGTTAAAATTATTATATCATAGTTAGGGTCCGAAAGGCTCTGCTCTAATGCAGCAGCATTAACAGTATATACGGGGAGAACAAAAAATAGAGTTATAACTATACCCAAAGCAGTATATACTTTTGACTTGTCCATACGGATTCTTCTCCTGCAAAATAGCGTTTATTCCTCTTCAGCGGGCGGTTCTTCCATTTCCTGAGCAGCAAGCGAAAATCCGATGACAAACGGTGCCGGCAGATCAACCCGATTGGGGCTGGAGATACCGCTTATGTAGGCCCCCACATAGACAAATCCGAATACCGAGTCTATATCTACACTTGTGGCGATACTAAACGGCGTGGTTGCAGATTCACTGATGATTAGCTGCCCGGCATCCAGGCTGAAACCG
>JANQFE010000124.1 GCA_028278025.1 Thermodesulfobacteriota bacterium
TCGCGCCTGTTTGGGCAGCAAGGGCAGTGCGAGCCTCAGCCTGAACTATACTAATAGTCGTTCCAGCGAGCAGGTTGCCCGCAGCAATCAAGCAGGTGCAAGCCCAGCTTACACCCAATGTTAATTGTCCAGAAGTACTAGTACTAACTGAAAAAAAACATATGCAGGGAAGCAAACAATGCGAGAAGTAGTAATCACAAGTGCTGTAAGAACTCCGATCGGTAACTTTAACGGGGTTTTTAAAGACATCTCGGCTGTAAAGCTGGGCAGTCTGGTGATACGTGAGGCCGTAAAACGCTCAGCCATTACCGGCGATGATGTTGAGGAGGTCATCATGGGTACTGTCCTGCCGACCGGCCTGGGCCAGAACCCGGCCAGACAGGCTATGATACAGGCCGGACTCCCTATGGATGTCGGGGCTTTGACGGTTAACAAGGTGTGTGGTTCGGGCTTGAAAGCCGTAATGCTTGGAGCCCGTGAAATAACCGGCGGCGATGCTAAGATAGTTGTGGCAGGGGGGATGGAAAATATGAACCAGGCCCCCTATTATCTTGAGAAAAGCCGCTTCGGCTACCGAATGGGTAATGCACCCATCATTGACGGTATGATCCATGACGGCATCTGGGATGTGGTAAATGATTTCCATATGGGCTATACTGCAGAGCTGGTAAGTGAAAAATTTAATATCACCCGGGAAGACATGGACCGGTTTGCCCTCATGTCTATAGAACGTGCCCTTGCAAGCATCAAGGAAGGACGATTCAAGACGGAAATTGTCCCGGTTAGCGTGCCTCAAAGGAAAGGGGAGCCGGTTGTAGTGGACACCGATGAAACTCCGCGGAAAACAACCGGTGAAGTTCTTTCAAGATTGAAACCTGCATTTAAAAAAGACGGCAAGGTAACGGCCGGTAATGCTTCCAAAATCAGTGACGGAGCTGCTGCTGTTGTTCTGATGGAAAAACAAACAGCTTTGCGCCGTGGTATCAAACCGCTGGCCACCGTGGGGGCACAGGGCTCTGCCGGCACAGTGCTTGAGGATGTTTTGGTAGCTCCTATAAACTCCATTCCGAAAGTGCTTGCAAAGGCCGGCTTGAGCCTTGATGACATAGATTTACATGAAATAAACGAAGCCTTTGCTGCTTCCACTCTGGCTGTCAGTAGACATCTGGGCATACCCCTTGATAAACTGAACGTAAATGGCGGGGCCGTGGCTCTGGGGCACCCTATCGGTGCCAGCGGCACACGCATTCTGGTTGCGCTGCTCTATGCCATGCAGCAGCGCAATGTTCAGCGTGGTATGGCAACCTTATGCCTTGGGGGAGCAGAGGCAGTAAGCCTCATTGTTGAAAGGGAACGGCAATGAACAATTATAGAAATATCCGCGTAACCGTGCAGGAAAATATTGCCTTGATTACCATCAGCCGTCCTGATGTGCTCAACGCCTTGAACAGCGAAACAGTAACTGAATTACTCAAAGCGGTTCAAGAACTGGAACATGACCCGCGGGCCCACATTGTTATTATTACCGGGGACGGCAAAGCATTCGTTGCGGGAGCTGATATAACCGAAATGAACAGTAAAGGTCCTGAAGAAGCCCGTACGTACTCGGAGCTGGGACACAGCTTAATGCGTGCAATTCAAAACATGGGCAAAGCGGCAATTGCCGCTGTTAACGGCTATGCCCTGGGAGGCGGAACAGAACTCGCCCTGGCCTGCGACATTCGCATTGCATCTGAAAATGCCCAATTCGGCCTTCCCGAAACAATTCTGGGTATAATTCCCGGCTGGGGAGCAACCCAGCGTATGCCCCGCCTGGTGGGAACCGCTGTAGCAAAAGAGCTCATCTTTACCGGTGAGATTATCAGTGCCCGGCGGGCCTTGGAAATAGGGCTTGTAAACAGGGTGGTACCCGATGAAGATCTCATGACTGCGGCTATGGATATGGCCCGCAAAATCAAGCACCAGGGACCGATTGCAGTCTCGCATGCCAAGCAGGTAATAAACCGGGGAATGGACAGGCCCCTGCAAGAAGGATGCGGCCTGGAAATAGATGCATTTGTCTCCTGCTTTAACACTGAAGACCAGAAAGAAGGTCTGCAGGCTTTTATTGAAAAAAGAGAACCACGCTTTAAAGGCCGATAAGTGTAGCTTTCATTGATTAGGTACTGGACTGTAACAAGAGACCCTATGCACATGTGTCTGCATAATAACAATCCATATAAGGAGAAGCCAAAATGACTTCAGGATATGACGATTATGATGATAATGATAAGCCCGACTGGAAAGAAATCGACCGGAAAAAAGATCGGAGCAAACATTTATCTGAGGATAAACCTGATGCCAAGCCAAAGTCTCCCAAGAAGGAGTGGGCCCAGAAGATGTACCTGAAAGAGATTGAAAATCTTTTCAAAGGCAAAAAAGCATCCAAAGAGCACAGCAGTGCTCTTGAAGAAATACATCAAAGAGCCGGAACAAAGAAATTCAATACTACTGTAAAAAAATATTTGAAAGAATACGGCTTGCCCGATGACTGGAGCACACTGTTTCTGATACTGGACTACAAGGATATAAAGATTGTAAAAAAGGCTATAGATCTTTTGGTAGAAATGTCAGCTGAGGAACCCCTGACAAAAAAAGAAGGGCTCAAGAGTAAACTTAATATCATAGCAATGACATCCGATAACGATGATTTGCGCGATGCCGCAGAAGAGGCCCTGGAAAATCTGTAATGTATCTATAGACAAAAAAACATCAAAGGAAATACACCTGACCCGCATTGTCCCTCAGCATGGAGTGAACACACTAGTACAGCGGCACACTTTAATTTGTCAGTTGATCGGTGAAGGTCTTTGGTTTTGAGCAGCAAGGGCGGTGTGAGCAATTGCCTATACTATAAGAGCCGGTCGTTCAAGCGAGCACTTAGCCCGCTGCAATCAACACCAAAGACCCTCGCTAAAGCATTACCCCCAAATTCAAAAGTGCCACTGTACTAGAGCATTTCACAGAAAAACATAGCCGCAGGCGGTCGAACCGCATCAGCCTTCGCAGCCGTGAGGCTACGCTTTTTTGCGAAAATGCTCTAATGCCCTTACCTTTTATACCTCCGGCTGTTACGATGTATACTTCTTCTTAATCTCATAGAGTCTTGTTAGATAATCTATCCGGTCGGCAAGCTGTTTACGACTTTCGATATCATCAATAAGTGCTGCAACATGCGGTCTGATATCTATTCCGTATTTATTGAGATCACGTTTATTAGCCTCCTCAAGAACAAGGATACAGTAGTAGGTTGTCAAACATCTTGTTTTGGAGCCCCTGCGAAAAAGATATGATTGGCCGGCAATAGTATTCAGGAAAAAGGCACTGTATTCATAAAGCAGTTCAGGTGCAATGGTAACCCCGCTCCCTTCAGCATTTTCTTTCCACGGATCCAGCCAATCAAAAAAAAGTTTTGCAGTGGGCTCAATAATATCCGACTCTCCCTGGAGAATATCTTTGATTACCTGGATATCTTTTTTCCCAAGCACGCGAAAAAAATAGGTAATATTTTTTAGTAGTGTATATAAATCCTTTGTTTCACCGGAAACTACCGGCCTTGAGTTCTTAAGCCGTTCAATAAGCGTGTCCACATATGAGGCACTATCAAGAGGAATGCCCCTTTTTTTTAGATAACCTTTCTGGTCGATATACTCGAAAAAGTTTGTAATCTTGACATCAAGCTGTTCGGTTTCCGTCTTTGCTGTTGGTGTTTCAACCGCGATTTCGCCGAAAACTTCCGTCAACTTTTCATCAGCAATAGCAGGCTCGGTCTCCTGAAGCTCTTTTTCAAGCAGGGCCAGCTTGTCCTCAAGCTGTTCGGTTTTTTGCTCCCAACGGCTTCGTTCCTGCGATACTGCATCTTCTGCGACTTTTTTAACAACTTTCTCCTGGATGAAATAATAGCCGGCTGCTGCTGCAACAATAATAACTATGATTGGTATGACTATCTTTTTTGCCATGTCCTGTCTCCTGTACGTTCATGGTTCTTAAATCAAGAAAGCAATTAAACTAATTGTGCATTACCATCACCTTAATGTCTGTCATCTCTTCCAGAGCATATTTTACGCCTTCCCTTCCAAAGCCCGAATGCTTGATGCCGCCGTAGGGGAAATTATCAACCCTGAAGGTCGGCACTTCATTGACCATGACCCCGCCTACCTCAAGCCGCTTAAATGCCGTGAAGATTTTTTCGATATCCCTGGTAAAAATACCTGCCTGCAGGCCATAGTCGGAGTTATTGACTTCTGCAAGGGCCTTGTCAAAGCTCGTGTAAGGAAAGAGTACGGTTACCGGACCAAAGATTTCACATCTCACACAGCGGGCATGATCGGGAACCCGGGCAAGCACGGTCGGCAAATATATATTGCCCGAATATGTTCCGCCACACAGAACCTCTCCGCCAAGTTGTCGGGCCTCTTCAACCCATTCATGAATCCTTTCTGCTTCGCCCGGCTGTATAAGCGGCCCTACAAAAGTCTCTTCTGAAAGGGGATCGCCTGTTTTAATTGCCTCAACCTGTTCTATAAATTTTTTTTCAAATTCACTATATATGTTTTCATGTACATATATTCTCTGCAAGCCTATGCATACCTGGCCGGCATACACATACCCCCCGAAAACCGACCGTGCAACAGCCAGATTGATATCTGCATCAGGCTCTACCACAACAGCAGCATTACCGCCGAGTTCCAGGGATATTTTTTTCCTGCCGCATATATGTTTCAGCTTCCATCCAACATCCGGGCTGCCGGTAAAACTTACCATCCTGATCCGCTCATCTGTGACCATCTTTTCAGCCAGACCGGCAGAACAGGGCAGGATATTAACCGCACCCTCCGGCAAGCCGGCCTCTAACAGGGCCTCCCCCAGCTTCAGGGCCGTCAGAGGAGTTGCAGAAGACGGCTTGTGCACAACCGTATTGCCTGCTGCAAGTGCCGGTGCAATCTTATGGGCCACCAGGTTCAGAGGGAAATTAAAGGGGGTAATCGCTAAAACAGGTCCAATCGGAAAACGCCGGGTTATGGCAATCCTGTTGCCTGCTGCAGGGGTAATGTCAAGCGGCAGCACCTCACCCCCCATACGAGTGGCCTCCTCTGCAGCCAGGCTAAAAGTGGTCACGGCACGCTGCACCTCTGCCCGGGCTGCTGTTATGGGTTTGCCGGCCTCCAGTGCTATGGAGCGGGCCAACTCATCATTTCTTTTCTGCAGTAAATCAGCTGTGTTTGAAAGCAGGACGGCCCTTTCATGCGAGGCCCTGTTTCGCGTAACAGCAAATGCTTTCACAGCAGCTTTCAGAGCCTCACCGATTTGCGCCTCACCGGCCCTGTAAACATCTGCAACTGCTGTTCCATCATAGGGGCTGCATACCGGCATCCTGATGTCAGTTTGCCGCCAGGTATTATTTATAAGTATTTTATTCTGTTCTGCCATCTTCTTGAATCCCGACTATAATCGAACTTTCCGTTAGATAGTTTTTATGCTATAAAATAATATATGTTTTTTTAATACATTTCAAACCATAAGTCCAACAGAAAGGGGGCGAAACGGGTTCGACGGGAGTAGTTGAAGCGCTTGCTGCATGCCGAGGTTCCTACAGGCTCGTTAAAAAGGTAGGACTCTATATAATCGCAGACGATTATAACTACGCTCTGGCTGCATAGACGGCCAGCGTCCTTCTCATTTTTTCCTGCGGGATGAACAAGGGCGCAACTTTAGCAGGATAGCCGCTGGTTTTTTCTCACGGAATGTGTGGCGAATCTTAATGTGAGATAGTCTTTATAAGCATCCTGCTCCTGGGAGACTGTGAAGACGAAACCTGTAAAACAGGGGATATGTATGTAGATGCAATCGTGGAATGCTTCCGGACGGGGGTTCGACTCCCCCCGCCTCCACCAATATTATACGGAAAGTTCAATAGTTTAGCTATTTTTACAGGCGCTAAAAAGTTGATCATTTGTTGATCACCTATTATTGTTTTTGCTCAATAATTTTGGAATGCTTTTTATAATCATTACAGGTATAGTCCACACTAAACTTGCGTATGATTCTCCATTGATGAAAGCTTTTATATATTTTTGAATTGATTTTTTCATCTACTTTTCCATCATTTTGAACTTATGTGCGTTTTGTCAACATACAAGTTGCGATCCTCGGGCGGATCATAATAATCATTATAAAACCCTATGGCAAACTCACGGGTTCCTGCTATTACTTCAATTTCAAATACAAATGTGTCGGGATCAGTATTGTTGACAAACACAGTGCTCTGAATCTCACCATCTATAATCAGCTCCATCTCCGGGCCGATACCCTCAGCCAGCGATCCTCTAGCCGTGATCTCAAAACGATAGGTGCCGGTTTCAGGAAAATCAATATCCTGGCTCATAGTACC
Source organism: Thermodesulfobacteriota bacterium (assembly GCA_028278025.1). Classification (GTDB taxonomy): domain Bacteria; phylum Desulfobacterota; class WTBG01; order CAIYCZ01; family CAIRTM01; genus JANQFE01. The sequence continues at coordinate 6,431 of JANQFE010000124.1, forward strand.
GTTTGACCATAGCAGCCAGTAGTCATCCCGCTGAGCACCGTTCGCATGATAGATCATGTCTTCAGCCTCAATAATGAGATTGAATGGAGGTTCTGTACAATCCGATTTGCCGTACACGATTTCACTGTACTCACTCCATCCATGTAACGCAGAGGCGAACACCTGAGCACTTACCTCCACCATCCGAGTACCGAACAGATCACACCAGTTGGGCACATTAAAAGAAGTACCACCACACTGTATCCACTCTTGTTCCGACGGCAAATCTGTCTCACCGCATTGAGGCTGAGGTCTAGCCATGATCCGCACAGTTGAATCAAGAGGCGTGTCCCAAGCGATTGTATAATTTCCTGTACCGGTAAGCTCAAATATCTGCAATCCCCCTACAGCGCTCATGGTACGCATGGTTGCAATCCTAAGCATTGCAGGCTGATATATAGGATTGAATGCACATCCAAAACAGAGAACACTATACAAAACAACAAAAATATTTTTTTTCATTTATTTGTCTTTCTTTTATTCAGGTTTTTATGTGCGGATCAATCGTGCTCGAAGTCCGGGTGCCGTATCCGGTAAATCCTGCTTTTTCGACGTAGCTTTCAAAATACCATGTCCCGGCCTGATCCAGATCGTCAGCCGAGTCGGTGGTATATGATATCGATGTGCTGGATTCTTCGGCGGCTGTCCATTCTCCGCTGGTGCCGTCAGGTTTCTTATAAATAATTTTTCGGACAGTTGCCACGGTAATGTCGATAGAACAGTCGACTGTTATCTTTGCGCCAATGGTACCGACTTTCAGGTTTGACATGATTTACTCCCGATTAATTATTATGCGTCATTGTGCTGGTGATTATAAGTTCGGTTACTGCCGGGCTTGACTTTGTTAGTGCGGATGTCATGTCGCTGTCGACACCCAGGACGTTAACCAAATAGCTACTTAAAGACAAAAACAACTGTCCAAACAAAACACCCGACATGCCACGGGTAACGATACTGTTATCTGTAAAACCCTGCGTTATCATGTAACGACCTCGCGTTTGTAGATTTCTGTCATGGCCGGGTGGCCGCTGGCATCGAACAAGTTAAACCGGGCGACTTCGGTCGTACCGTCTGCCTTATAAAATATCATCTGATTTTCGGTTATCTCCCACTTGCCGCTGTCGATGTCTTTCAAAAAAGTTATATCGGTTTGCAGGCTGGCGACGTTGCCTTGTATCGATGTCGCTATAGGTGCATATCGTTCCGGTCCCGCCAGAGTTATGCTATCAGAAACACCAACATAGTCTTCGGTATTTGATGCGCTGACATAATCGTATTTATACCAGCCGTTACCGATCTCGGTCATAACCTGGGCGTCAACAACGATACTGTTGTCAGACACCTTCCGAAGTGTAATTGTTGGAGACAGACCGGTTTTGGGAATACCTGATTCGGAAAAGTAAGTTGTAAAAATCATAGTTGTGTCCTCAATCTACCATGTTGACAATGCGGAACGCTTCCACGTGTTTGCGGCAGTACATACATAAATATAGTTTTCATCAACCCTTATTTGTCCGGGCGTTCCTGTATCCGACGCACTCGCCGGAGGTGCTGCGTTCAAATCCAAATCGCCATCAACACTAACACCACCATCAAACGATGCATCACCCTCAACGGCAAAATCTTTTGTAACTGTAAAATGATCTTGCCATAATGTCGGCAGCGTCGATGTACCGCCTGCTCGTGAAAAGGTTATCTGCCCGGTTGTTTCGTTCATTTGCATTTGGCACAGTACACTCATCGCATTATTCGACCAGTATAGCATCGGTGATGTTCCGACATCGGCATGCAGATATAGATGGTTTGCTATTGCTCCAACGGCGGCGGCAAGTCCTCCACCTGTTGGAGTTAATCTCGGCAGTTTTATAAGTCCGCCTAAAAGAATTGTTGGAACAACAGTCCAATATACATGATGAGGTATACCTTCGTCGGTCATTCCGCCCCACTTAGTTAGTCCGTCTAACTTTTCCGCTGACAGACCATGCTCGCCCAAATCAACATCGCCAGTTGCCCCGGCATAGGGTACAAAATTATAATTTCGATTTAATCCCGGTACTATCATAAATCAAACCTTTTTATACATTATTCCATTGGTCAACGGCATCGTCTACCGATTGTCGGGCCGCTGCAATTTCCGCATCGGTTATCGTTTCCCCTGCCCGTACCCGGCGGGCAAGCTCGGCATATTTCGCAGCAACTCCGACACCTTCACAAATCAGTCCTAAAATTAAATTTACGCTTGCAGGGTCCATGTTATTTTCCTTTCTCATAAACGGTTAGCTCTTTCATGATCGATTGTACCCGGCCCCAATTGTCGGGCGAGACCGGCTTGCCCTCGATGATATCCGCATACCATTTATCAAGGATGTCCCGGCCCTCATGGATTAAGATTGTAATTTTCTCAACCTCAGCTTCGTCAAAAACGCCCTGGGCTTTAATCTCGGTCAAGCCCCGCACAATCGCCGCAAACGCCTCTTGCGCTGCAACGCATTCGGCCCTCGGATCGAAATGTATGGTTTCCAGGGTCGCGCACCCAGGACCAACCAGGATAATAAATATCATCAGGCTCATTACACCATCATAATATCGCCGTCCTTTTTTCCTGGGCGGACCTTCAATGCCTTTTGTGTTGATCCCCTGGGTCAAGTCCAGGCCGAAAAGTTTTGCCAGGACCTTAAGGACAACCCCGACCTTTTCAAGAGCATAATTGTCCTTTGGGGTCGGAGTTAAATTAACGATCATCAAGGTCAAAGAATAGGCCGCGCCAATTACCGCAAAAATTTCAACGTAATTTTCCATAATCCAATCCATTTTTCTCGCCTCCTTAATAATGTTCGTAAATTGTCAAATGTAAAACATCATGCCCTTTAATCGCTTGCATGAACCGCTTAAAAGTTTTGCCGGAGTTGAGGACGGCCCGGCTGCCATATAGCTTTCCAAAATGCTCGGCAAGCAAAACGCAACCCTTTGTTTGGCGCAACTCGTTTCCGCGATGGAATAAAACATGCGTCCGATCCGGAACGTTTATGATCTCAAAGGTTTCGCCAAAGGTCGGACTATTGACCCGGATGCAACGATACTGTTGGACCGGTATGGATGATATGTTGCTTTTGTTCTCCTGGTCGGACGGTTCCAACGTTACGCAAAAAACTTGTTTGTTGATTTTTAAAACGCCAAACGTTCCATGAAACTCGTTTTCCTCTAAACGGATCAACTCGATTACCGGGATCATTTTATTTCCCTTTCAGTTGAAATATTATGCCCGCCAAAAGCGCGGCCATGAAAAATCCACAAACAAAAGTGACGGCAACCTTTCGGAATACTCCCGCCGTATCGTCCAACATATCTAACAACCGATCTATCCGTTGATGTTGGTTGTAATGTTTTTTCTCTCCAATCCAAAAAACGGAATGGCAATTGCCGGGCTTTGACAACTCACAAACCGGCCTCAAGTTTTCCGTAACCGCTTTGCTAACGGCCTCGACAATCTTTTTTTCTCGTTCTGTTAAATTCTCCACTCAAGCCCCCTATGCATTTGGATTGTAAGTTGTAACGCCTGTCTCCGCGTTTGTTGTATGGTATTTGTCTGTATACTTCCAAGAACCCTCGCCGCCCGGCGTTACCGGCGGTGTATATGTTCCGCGCCCGGACTCGTCCGGCGGTTCCGGTATATCCTCGTTCCATGCCTTGAAAGATGTTATATGGCGGTCTGTATTATCCGCACTTAGCAACGCACTTAAATATGGAAAGTTCGACCCCAGGCCAACCAACCCGTTGTCAATAGTGTATGCTTGTGCGTCCGAAAAAATTTGATTCCCGTTTAAATACGCGGCTATCCTATCGCCCCGAAACCGTATTTCCATTATGTTCTCGCCATCGATTACGCCCCAATTTAAACCCGTAGTCGGTTCGCCCCATCCGACCTCGGCGGAAGCGCGCAAACTGCAAAAGTGTATATGCCCATTGTTTATCCATTGGAACTCGTCCCAATTCACCTCAAATTGCTTATCGTTTTCTATCGCTTCGGGAAATATGGGCCAATTGAGAACCGAACCATCATTTGATCTTATTATTGCGGCCATAAAGTCGTATGCCGGTGTCGTATGACCGTCAATTGAGGCGGATGTCGAACCCGAACCGCCGGTTAATGTCGGCGGATTGCTTGGTATAGAACACGAACATTGTGCGCTTTGGCTCCCTACTGAAAGGCTAGGAACCTTTGCCATTTCTATTTGAACCCGGTTGCCCTTGCTTCGCAGTTTATCCGGCACTCGTCCGACCGCTGCAATTTTTCCATACGCACACCAACCGCTAAAATCTCGTACAGTATTAAATTGTATTTTTATATTGAAATCTGCGCCCGACAAAATTGCTTTATATAAACAAATCGTCAAACCATACCAAGTACCGCCGCCCCTTGATCTTGCCGTACGGTTTACGTCCGGCGTTGACGATTCGTTATAAACCATACTAGCAACCGTTGCGCCCGAACGGCTACAACTCGACTTCCCATAAGCATGTGCATAGGAAAAACTTTGATAAGAGTCGCTACCGTTTTCGTATGCCTTGCCGTTTCGTATTGCGAACTTGTTTGTATTCGTCCAATAATCGCCAATACCATCGCTATCCGCCCGGTCGAACATATCAACGATAAAATCAACGGTCGGCGTTACGGCCTGGGTTGACTCCTGGCCGGACGGAGTTGTTAGCCGCGCCGGTAACGTTCCAACCCTGGCCTTTAAATCCCCAATCTCTTTTTGCTGTCGATTGAATGCGCGGCCAACCGCCCGAAAGTCCGACATGCCAGGGATGTCTAACATTGCCCTAACATCAAGGTCCATGTACCCGGTTTCAATTGTTGTTGTTCCCTGGCGGAAATCCCAATGCCGAGATGTTACAACCGTATTAACCGGCTCTCTCTGCCATGCACTTTCAATCTCCGTAATGATCGATCCGATACCGGAAAGGAAACAAACCTTTTTTACTTCGATACTAACCGCCGCCCGATAATCCGAGTACCAAGCTTTCGCCAACGCTGCAATTGCTTCTAACTTGTCGGTATCGTCCCGGACCGTTACGGTATCCGTTGCCCGGACCAACTCCCCCTCGTTGACTCCCGTTACGGTTCCGGGAACTATTTGCCATAACTCCGCATCATGAACATCAACAACCAGGGTCCTTTCAATTTCCGTTTCGCTGCCAACCAGGACAACAACCTGGTTTCTTGTATCCGTTTCCATTGCAACGGTTGCCATCAATGTTTTGTAATCGTAAACCGGCTCGGTCCCGGTATTTCCGCTATCGAAATGAAAATGGTTTAATCCGAACAAATGGTTAATCTTTGACTTGATGGCAAACCCCTTGTCGGAGTCCAGGGTACGAACATGAGCCCCCGGCCTTTTAATCGCGGGCAACTTATCAACCAGGTAATAAGCCTCTCCGTCCTTAATGAATACCATTGTTTCCTCATACTCCGCGATCAAGCTGCCTTGTTTCTCAATTGGTATCCATCGCATAAGCGGGCGGGGATAACTCCAGTTACTCGCGCTATTCTCCGGATCGAGAATAGGGATTTTTGTCCCTTCCCCATCGCCCAAATCAACCTTGTAATCCCAATCCTTCGGGATGCAAAAACGTTGGTATATTGCCTCGTATTTTTCGGATGCCCTGGCCTTGTCGTTTTCTTCCGCCGTCCCGGTCAACTCTTTATATTCCGTTTCATCCTCATCGGACCAATCCGGTTCCAGGTTCCCGTCCTCGATGGAAACGGTAAAGCAAACCTTTGTCCGCGCCCCCTGGACAATAATGCGGTCGTACAAAGTTGATTGAGATATATGCGTTGTATTTCCCAGGACATCGATTGCATCCCCCAGGTCAAGGGATTGTTGATTGTTGTTACCGGGAAAAGTAATGGACCCGGCTGTTACCGGATAATTAAAGACCGAAAAAATTTCTAAAGAGATATTGCCCCCGCCATCGGTATTAAGAAACCAACCGATCCCGCGCCGCCGGTCAACCAATTTATCAATTGCTTGTTTGATGGTTAACCCTTCAAAATAATACGATCCGTATAATTGCTCCAGGATTTCATATTGCCCGGTAATCTGAATCGGCAAACCGACATAACTGGCAAGTAAATATTCAATGATTTGTACGTTGTTCCATTTCTCTCGGTCCCGACTAAATAAATATGATCCGCCATCATCATCAAATGCCGTTGATCGGTTCCCCTGCAACTTTCCGCCGAACCATTCCGGTTCGTTAAATACCGGGCTCCAATCAATTTGCCCCTCGTCCGTATATGCGCCAACAATTGCGACCCGATCCAACAAATGCTCCAGGCCGTAAGTGGTTATTGTTTGATCGCCCTGGGGGTCCGCTATTGCCCCTTGCATCTCAAAGGAATCATCGGTAATAATCCCAACCCACAACGGTACTGAACCATCGGAATAAATACCCATGATCCGGACATAACTATTTGTAATGCTCAACGGATCGTATTGCCGGAAAATCGTTTGGTCCTCGCGCTTGATCTCTCCGTAACGATACAGTAATTTTGCGCTCGGCATGTTGGGCGAAACGGTAATGGTCGCGCTAATCGCCTCAAGATAAGAAACGGTCCGCCAATTGCTCCCCCAATTGTCTTTTATTTGGACAAAGGTATTGGTCCAATTTGTTACCGTATCAAGCTCTTGCCCTGTAATGGATATTTGCGCCATTAGTGAAAAATCCCCCCTTGCGGTTCGTCCGGCCCCAACAACGTTGCCGATACCGAAAGGATATTTGTATTTGTTGAATCGACCAGGCCGGAACTCCGCCGGACCCGGACAATAACCTTGATCGTTGCGCCCTCGGTAAACGCCGAACTAAGATATTCCAACCGGCCCAGGCCATCGCATTTAACCAGGCTTGAAACAATCGGCGTATCGGTTTCCGGGTCCGGGTCGCTGCCGTCACTTGTCAAATAAATTAACCATTGGTCGGCTTGATCGTCCGCGTCCGCAAAGTAATCATAAACAGAATTAACTAGAACCTTGCCGCCCTCGGTCGCGGTCAATGTTGATACGGGCGAACTCGGCGGGTCAAGCTCCGCGCTGCCGGTCGCATCCGTTGTTACTTCCCAGGCTTTCACATTCTGCGAAACCAGATTGTAATTGTTCCGTTTTCTCAATACGAATTTATAAACATGCCCGACATCAAGCGCGGCGGTTGTATGCGGAAAACTCGTAAACGTTTCCCAGGGAGTCGAAAAATCAACATCGCCGTCAACGCCCCGGTATAATTCATATTGCGTTAAATCGTTTGCAACCCTGGTTAATCCAAAAGCAAAAAGAGTAACGCCCAAAGCATAAGAATGTTTACCAGGCGTAACGGTAAAATATGAATCGTACCCTCTAAGAACGAACAACCCCGGCGTATCGATTTCGTAAGTATCGTATCCGACCAGGGCAAGGCCCGCGCCGCAAACAGCACACTCGTCGAAAGAAACGCCATGCCCACCGATACCATTGGCAACATAAGCCGCATAAAGATCGGAGAGCCCCGGAGCCTCCAGGGTAAAGGCGTTTGTTTTTGTATGTGCGCCAACCGCGCATCCGTCAAAAGGTAGGTTGCCCAAACTGGCAAGGCCGGGACCGTCAAGATTAAATTCGTTAAACCGCCGCCGGAGTCCATACCCCCAAAGGTCAAACGGAGCAACAACCAGGTTGTAACAACCTTGCCCCATTACCAACTCAAAGGTATTATAGATCCTCGATCCGCCCGGAGCCTCCGGTACAATTTCATATTGGATCGTTTGAGCATTAAGCGCAGAAGTGTTTAACGCTTTTTTAGTTAACACAGCCGTTTGCGGCGGATGAAAAAGGAAACCGGTATAGTTAATAGGTTCCTGGTTAAGTTGAGTTTCCCGGTTAAGAATCATATTGCATACCTTATTATTACTACGCCATCGCCGCCATCGCCGCCCGAACCGCCGCCGCCGCCGCCAAGACCATCCGTACCGCTTTGGCCGTAACCGCCGCCGCCCCCGCCCACGCCGCCGTTAGCATCAGAACCGTTTAAACTTCCGCCGCCCCCTCCCCCGCCGTAAGTAACAGATGATCCAGAGATGGACGATGCAATACCATCGCCGCCATCGCCCGATTGACCAGGACCACTCCCGGCGTTGTCTCCTGTTTCGCCCGCGCCGCCCCCGCCCCCGCCGTTATGTTGTGATGCGCCATAACCTTGTCCGCCGCCACAACCTTGTCCGCCGACACCGGAACCGCCGCCATAACCGGAACCGCCGCCCGAACCGCCGCCGCCACAACCGCCCGATTGACCTGAACCAAAATCTCCACCCGCGCCGCCGCCCGATGCGGTAAGCCCTAGCGCGGAAGAATCGCCGCCATTAGTCGGGTTTACCGAAGAAGTACCCCCCGTACCCCCCTCGCCAACCGTTACGGTATAACCCTGGGCCGTTACGGAAGTTGATCCCGACAAAACGCCGCCGCCCCCGCCCCCGCCGTCATATGTCTGATACCCGCCGCCGCCGCCGCCCGCAACTATCAAATATTCAACTAAACCGCTGCCGGTAACGGTAAACGTTCCGCTACTAGTAAAGGTATGTATCCTATATCCGCCCGACTCGGTAATCGTTCCGCCGATTGCAGAAAAGCCGCCGCCACCGCCCGCCGCCGCCATCATTGCCCGTTGTCCGATCATGAGAAATCCTCCCCCGCAAGCATCCCGTACCAGGTTGTCCCGGCATCGGTCGTTATAAAGGTTAGGATGTCAACCGCATTTGCATCGGTTGAAAGGGTCGGGGCCGTTCCGCCCGCCCACTTGACCGATGCGGGCCAGGTAACGGTCCGGCCCCCGGTTGCATCCTGTTTAAGTATTAACGTAAAACTCCCGGCCTTGCCACTGGCCGGCGGGTTGCTGATCGTGAGCGTGGAAACATTTTCATCCAGTTCGATCTCAAAAACATTTCCGTTTTCAAGGTCAAGCGTCAGCGTCCCGATGGAACTTTCCGGCGCGGTTCTGGTTTCGCAGTAGTCTTTTAATTCATGATCGCTCAGAACTTGACCGCCTCCGTCCGTCTGTGCCAAATCGTTCAGAACTTCCGCGCTCATCGTCAGAACAACATCTGTCCCATTAGACCAGCCGTTTTCCGTTGCCTCGCAAGAAAAATTATCTCCGGTTCGGCCTGTAACTTTCACAACTTCATTGTTGGAATCTGTGCCAAGGCGAACAAAGAAATATTCGCCAGCTGACAGAGCAGGGAAAATCTCGCCATAAGAATTCGCAACGATGAAAGCCGTTGCACCGACATTGATTCCGCCGTTCAAGACGGATGCCGCATTGTTTGTGAATTTCATTTTGCTCATAATTTCCGCTCCTTATTATGTCGCGTCAAATGACCATGCAATTGACTGTAGTACGGATCCCTCGCTGACCGCTCCGACAATCACCGCACGTTCCATCCAGACTCCATAAAGCGCACCTGCCGCCATATCACCAATTTCAAGGCCATTGTCTTTAGTGATTGCCGTTGACCATGTGAGTCCTGATGGCTGAATTGATTCATTTGCAACGTTTGTGATCTGATCTCCAACCGGAGCCTCAACCGCCAACCTCAAGCCAGGAACGGCATTGACTCGATCTGTTACCGCGCCAGCCTGTGCGGAAGTACCAAGAATCCCGCGCCCAGCGGCCGGAACGGTGAGCGTTGTTGCTATGCGGCTGGAGTAATAAACAATTTCTTTTAAGCTGCCGCCGCTGTCCTCAATTCGACAGAATCCGGAATTCGGCCAATCGTTAAAATTGCCGACTGCTAATCCGATTGAACCCGCACCACTGGCAGCCAGATGATCCGCGCCGGACACTTGTTGCGTTCCCAGCGTTTTCAGATAGACCTTGACATTCTTCACCTCGCTTGAGGATTCGTTTTTGAGCATCAAGGCTCTATATTCAATATCCCCCGCAGCCGCTTCCGCAGTTTTTACATTGTCAAAGCCGATGACATTGTTGAATTTCAACGAAAGCGTAACTGTGGCCGTTCCAGCCAAACTATCTGCACTTGTTCGCGTGACTCGGATGAATTGACCTGGCACACCGTTGCCCTCAAGAATTTTCGTTTCGCCGTTGGCGATGCTGACCGCTGCGCCTTGCGATCCGCCGGGCGGGGTCCAGGCCAAAGTGTCCGCAGTTATTGCCTCAATAGACCCATCGCCCTCGGCATGTGCGCCGCTTATGAAATCAACCGTTATATTGCTGATTGGATTTGATATAAAATTTGTGAAAAATTCTTCAAGAGTACTCGACCTATAATTCCCCAGGCTGGCGTCCGGGTCGATTTGGGCTCCGCCGTCAGATGCTGCGCCTGTCAGATAGAGTCTCAGGCTATCCGCCCTTGTTTTTTCATCTGGCATTTTATTTTCCTCCAATGGTTACAAATTAGGAAACTATTATTTAAATTTTTTTATGCTGTAATCGTTATCTGTCTTGTTGCTCCGGAATAACTAAAATTCTGATCCGGCGGACTCGGATGCCGAACCATAAACTCGGACATCTCCAGGGCATCCCCCTCGTTGCCATTACTACCAATAGGCACAACACGAAAATAATGTTCTGTGCTGTCCTCAAGGAAACGCGATTTCCACGAATAAAACCCTTTGCCGGAATCCTCAATGATCGCCCGCTGAATCCATATGCTTTCGACCTTTTCATCAATCCGATAACGCGCCGCATCTGGTGACGGAGACCATCCAAGCAGAAACCGACCGGGGAAAGCCTGGGCCGGTGCATCGTTTGTATCTAAAATCTCAACAATCAGTGACTCATTAGGCGACACGCTGAAATCCTGTTGGGTTGCCCTAGTCGTGTTGATTCTCAAACCATCCTGATAAATCCGAAACAAAGGATTTTCCAGATCGCTCGACCATGACAATCGCCACGTTAACCCATCCAGTTTTTGAGGTTCATTAATCGTTACGCTCATGCCGCAACCTCTGTCGCCTGAAGTGTCCAGGCCATCGATACAAGATATGCCGCGTTGCTGCCGCTCAAACCGCCAACTGCCGTTTGTATTCGCCTTGTCTCAGTATGAGTTACCCTCAAAACAATGTAATTGTTCCAGGTTTGCCCGACCCCATCCGTAAAATTGACAACTGAACCTTGTAAAGATTTGCAAGATATAATATGCGCCTTTGCCTGTGCAGAACTTTCTACATCCAGCGTCGTTTGCAATCGAAACGGAAACCCGCGCTTTCCTATTCTACGGAACGCAATACCATCCACGCCAGGCCGTGTAATTTCTTCAACCTGCTCACCGTCGCCAGGATTAATGCCGCCCGTTAATGTCAATAAAGTTATTCCTCCGATAGCTGCCATTTAATCCCCTGAAGTGTGATTTAAATCACAATTTATGTTTTTGTTTTATAGTAAGCATTCTCACTATTATAAAATAATTTGTTTTATTAATTTTATTCCCCAATCCCCTCATCCCCCACTAATTGATGATGCGATATGCAAACAAAATCTACGATGTTGGGGAGAACGTCACATTATAAATGCAGAATTGCTTTGCTCTCCTCACATCGAAAAAATAACCAGCTATAATCATAAATGGACCTCAAAGACAAAATTAACTCGTTTCGGATGGGGCGACAACAATACATTTCTTACCTATTATGGCGACGGAATCCAGTTCCAAAACGAATACGGAACTTGGCAAAATTACACCTATTCTTGCGATTATGACCCGGAAACCAAAACCGTGCTTTTTGTGCATGGTTGGCCCGGCAAAATAAAGCTTCGATAAAAAAACAACAATGAAGGTTGCTAATGTCATAATTCCTATTCACCCTGCCTATTTGGATCGGATTTATCCATATATCGATTTAACGCTGTCCCAACCACCTGTGCACCCGGTAAGGCACCCCTCTCTATAGCATTTGCCAATCGCTCCAAAACAGCAACTAAAGTAGAATGTCCACTTTCTTGCAATCCTCCCATATCTCCAGCTGCAAGATTGCCCGATGCTCTTATCGTAGTATCGTTAGCACCAAAATGTTTCGCAAGTTCCATGCTCATTATCCTGGCAAGAACCCGCACCCTCCCCTCTTCTCTGGCCTCAGCCTTAGCAACCTCATTATTAATTACCTGCTGTGCGCCCAAATCCCTCACCGCCCTGCGGTCCATTGTTGCCTGAGCGCTCCGTTGTTCTGCAATCCTGGTCTTTTCCATCTCTCTTAAAATCGGTACTGACCGTCTTGCAGAAATGGCTCCCGATACCTGATCTCCTGCGCCTACCTGGTTTCCTGCCTGAACGGTTTTAAATGCCGCCAAAACATCCGGCATATTCACCATTAAGGTTTGATAACCCTTGTAACCCTCTTTCCGGCCAAAAAATTTCAAAGCCTCCGCGTCCGATTTCCCCGCGATGGCTTTCTTGATCGCATCCATGCCGCCCAGCAATCCCTTGCCGCCCAATCCCTTTTTCATCATAACGGCGGAAAGCGCATCAAGTTCCGTTGCAGCAACGTCAGAGGATTTTCGCGCCTTGGAAAGAATCGCCAGAGCCGCAAGACTTTCCTCATCGGTTGAGCCCACCTGTTTCAGCCCAGGAGCCGCTTGCGCCATCGATGTGAGCATTTGGTTCAGTGTGGTTTTTGAAACACTGGAGGCGGCCAAGCCTTTGTTGATGATTGCGCGAATGCCTCCGGCTTCTTTCTTTCCGAAAGCAGTTTGCATCGTCACGGATGCCTCGGCCAGCGCGCTCGGATCATCTACCGTTCCGACCAAATCAGCAAACATTTTCCGAAATTTAGCAATGCCAAAAGACTCAAGATTGAATTGCAGCCTGCCCGCGTCCTCTAAAGGAATTCCTGCATCGGTGGATGTTTTTTTTGCCGCAGCAAACATGCGCGCCATTTCCTCCTTTTTACCACCAGCAAGCTGAGAAAGAGACCCAAGAGAAAATTCGGATGTCCGCGCCCGATTCACGGCCTTGTCGTTCAACTCATTATGTTTTCGCAGCAATGCCGTTGCCGCAGTAATTGCAGTGCCGACCGACACCCACTTTGCCGCGAGCTTTCCAACAGAAGCAACGCCAGAAGTCGCAAGATTCTTTTGCTTTATGTTTTGCTTGTCGATTTTTTTGTTTGTCTTATCAAACTGTTTTTCCGATTTGCGTTGCGCGTCAACGAGTTTTAAAAAGCCCTGAACGGCTTTTGCTTCATCAGCATCAAGTACAAATTTTACGTTAGCCATGTTCTAATTTCTCCCAATGCAAATCAGCATACGTCGGAATATAGTTAGGCATTAATCCACGTTGCCATCGTTCAAACTGCCATCGTCTTGCAGTTTTTTTTTAGCCGCTTCCTCGACTGCCGGATAATCAATGATTGCTTTCATGATCTTCGTGATGTTCGTTGTCGTGAGCAGCTTTAAAAGTGATACCTCATGTTTATCAATGCGATAATTGATATTTAAAGCCTTGACTGCAATATTCCACGCATCGCCCTGCAGAATGTCGTACTCGCCAAGGAAAAAATCATAAACCCGGTCCGCATCCTTTGAAAACTCTGCGAATCTGGGCAACACTTCCGATACTAACTGGCCGTCAGGTCCAAGAATCAGAGACTCCGGCAACCTTGTCCCAGATGGAAAGACACGTGCGCACGGTATCAACCACTCGTTACCGTCCTCAAGGCGGACAAAATGGCCGTCCACAATTTCCGGTCGCGCAAGATCGGAGGGAGTAATAGTATCTCGATCAACACCGACATAATAATCATCAACCGCCACCCATTCTTGCATATCAGGATAGAAACCCGTTTTGCCGCTGCCATCAGAAAAAATAGTACCATTTTGCCCCCCTGGACCCTTTTGAACATCTCTACTGGTAGTGCAATGATCCGGCGCTTTTGCTTTAGCTTTACTGTTTTGTGGAATAAAATATAAAATCATGATATTGCCGTCGCAGTGTCAACTACTAAAATATCGTTGGTGCCGTCATAAGTCGGCGTGATTTCAAGAGTCATCGTTGCAGGATCGCCAGGCTTACCATCTCCCGTTTTAACACCAATATGCCCGGCATCAACAGTAAAACTAATGTGTTCCGCCGTAGCATCTGCAACTCGTGTTCCACCCTCTGCAACCTTGCGCAAATAAAAAACACTATCCGTTGCCCCTTGTGCGTCACCATCAATACCAAGATCGGCTAACTGATCCATGTCAAACGATACAATTGTAATTTTCGGTTCCCGAGTCATAATCCCCGCAAAGCTCGGATAGACCTCTCCATCACTGCCTAGAACCTTCTCGTTGATACCAAAATCAATTTTAATGGATTGCACGCCCGACAAGGTTGTACCATTAATATTCACTGGCCCGACAACATAGAGTTGGTCAACAGATGGAGACCCGCTTAACGCTTGATTTTTGGTTGCTGTAAGCGGTGCACCCCCAGAGTCCGACAGGCAGAGAATTTCATATGACAATTCCGCCGGCTCATTATGTCCGGCTGACAATGTCCGGGGGAAAATCATACCTTTCGTAGCATCAATCCTTAGATGGTTGCTACCGCTTTGTCTGGTACCGCCGTCTGCAAGCTGTTGAAAGAAAAAAGATGCTGACGTAATGCTAGCCGCATTCATCCCAGCTAGGCCCAAAGCAGTGGCAATAGCGTTTGTGGTCAGGTCAACTTTCGGCATCAAACTCTTGATCGCCGAAAACATAGGATCAACACCACCGTCAACGTTCAAAATGAATTGTTCCAACCCGGAGTCAACACTAAAATCAGTCAGCTGGTCTAGCAAAGTTCCGTTAATATCTGCTGCATAAAGCGTAAATGCTCGTGATACCGCCATAACATCACCTCTTTGATTTCTTATTAATCTTATTTAGCCGATCAGTCAGCCGTTTTCTCATGCCCTTTGCCATTGTTCTTGATTCTGTCAGTGTGACTGCTGTTATTTCATCTGCATAAGTATCATAGCTGCTAAAACGTCTGGTCGCATACCATGGAACATGCATGGCTGCTTTGGCAGACCTGGAAGTGCCAGAAATCTGCGCCCGCCGCAGAGCTTGTCGTCGCAAATCACCGGAAAAAACAAGCGGGTTCTGATGACCTTTAAGTTTTCGTTTCTTGTCTCGATATTTCCGACTCCGAGACCGGTAGCGGTAACGCCGTCGTCCTGTTTCTGCAAAATGATCCGGTAATGTTTTATCGTGCCATTCACTAACAATTTCCTGCAATACTATTTTGACTTCCGGCCTTAAATGTTTTTTTAATGTTTTAGGATCACCTTTATATTGAATGTGCGCCCGGCTCGGCATCTATAACCCCCAGGTCACAATAAATTTTACTCGGTAAAAATCGCCCTCCGGCGGTTCCTCGTCGTCTATGGACCGGGTCGGAGCCTCGTCAAACTCGATCTCATGGAGAGATAAAAACTCCGGCGTTCCGCTCAACTCTTCCATGTCCGCAAGGCAACCGCCGACATTATCCAAAAAATTTAAAACCGCTTCCTCACTCGTTGAGCCCTCCACAACATCCGCCTCAAACATCAACAACAACTCTCCGCGCTTTTGAAAAAAATTGGCGCCGCCGCCGCTTCGTATGTTGCTATAATATTTTTCCCCGATGTCAATAACGGCAAGCGGCCTGGTAAATGTTTCCTCGTCAACTCTCACCATGTAAATACTTGCCAATGCTTCCGCCGCATCCGCCGCGCCAACCCAAGATTGAAACGTTGCAGAGTTTGAAAGCAACGTTTTCAAATGTTCCATAGGTAAAGACAAAGGCCCGCTTGCCATTTATATTCTCGCTTTCTTGCTGATCAATTCACGGCGCGTAATATGCACGGTATATGCTATGTTCGCGCCCACCGGCTCAAATCCATAAACACCCCATTCCAGACCATCAAGAGTTATTGTGTCACCGTCTGGATCAGGAGTTGAAATGTCCTCTGCACTAATCAAAACAGCGGCTGTCTTTACCAAATAAACGCCGTTTCTGGTTTGTTCCTGCTTGTATTCTCCACGATCGACAACGCCGGGAACGGAAACCGCTGTCCCGCCGTTTGGTGTGTAAACAACGGTTTCCGCAACCTCGTCCGAAAATATTCCGTCAAGCTCAACATTCAGCGCCATGGACTATTCCGCCTTACTTGCTAAATAGGTTTCAACGTCTTTTTGGGTGATGCTGCCGCTTTTACCGGTCCCAACAATTTTGGTTACCTGTTCATCCGTTAAACCTTTTTCTTCGATGAACTTCTTTGCGCCGCCAATGAGTTTTGCCTTTGCAGGTTCCTTCGACGGTTCATCAGATACCGCCGCTACTTTGTGACGACGAATCTGCGGTACGGCAAGCTCAAAGAGTTCTTTACGCATAAACTTATCAGACGGGGTGTTGACCTCTTCTAATGCCGATGAACGGTCGGAGCCGAGATACAGGCTTTTACCCGCTTCCTTTTTGGAAGTTGTGGCAAACCCTAAAACAAGAAAATGTCTCATTGCCTACTCCTTTTGTGTTTGATTAACGATTTAAAATTTTAAGAACCGCCCCGGCAATCAAGCCGAAGCGTATCCTAAAACCTTACCCAGCCTTATCAAACCTTATGCAGTCACCAAACGATGTCCGGCGTAATCGCAAAGGTCTCCGGCGGAACCCCCCTGGGAACCGGCAACCGCGCCGTACATAACTGCAACGGTGCAATAAACATCAAAGGTCCCTTGCTCAATCCACTTGATACCAAGCAGGGTTAATCCGGTGTCCTCATCGGTCAGCGTTTCAAAGCTAGCAACCTGGGGGATACCGGCGGCCTTGGCAATCTCGTTGGTATCGGACGGCACGCGGGTTGCAAGAATGATAGACTCTCTCGTACCGAAAAAGCCGGTTTGATTCTCGCCGTTTGCGGGCATGTCCGGATATTCCCAGATGTTGGCGAAACCCTGGATTGCCTTAAGATGTCCCAGGGCCTCCTCGCCGATTTTTTGCCCGTGATAGTCGCCGCTTGCAATCCGGCTGTCCGAGGCCAATACAGTCATTACCGCCGAGTTGACGATACCGAAACGGCCCAGGGTGTTGACCCCCTTGCCGTTCATATCCTCGCGGACATTGGTAAGCATGTCGAAATCACTGTTAGCGGCGGTAAATACGGAGGACTCGGAAAAGTTTGCGGCAACAACCAGGCTCAAGCAATAATCCGCGATAGACTTTGCCAGGACATAACCGCAATTCATCGTTGCTTCCTCAAGCAAATTAATTTGCTTGACGGTACTGGCAATATCCAGAAAATCGAGCTTGATAGGTACATGCTTGTGCTGATTGATGGTAACCGGTACATCGTCCAGTAACGCTTTTGCATCGGTCGCGTTGGCCTTATATCCGTTTGTGCCGTCATAATCCTGAACGGTCGGCAACCCTGCAATACGGGCGTTGACGGTCTGGTTGAGTTTCGCTTTTTCCGCGCTGAAATCCGTTGCAAACGCATTCACAAGAAACGGCAAACGCACTTTGAACGCATCCAGCACCAACTCCAAAATTTGTGTGGTTGAAAGTGTTAAAGCCATGATACTCTCCTTTGTTAAATTAGTTTTTCAGTTTTACGGTTTTACAACTTTTCAGTTGGAGCCGAATTTTTTGGCGCGGCGTTCCTTGATTTTTGCAACGGCGGCGGCTCCCTCGGATTCATCCTGCATTTCCTGCTCGGATGCCTGGGTAGTCGGATTTTTCAGTTCAAGCGATGCTTTCCACTCTTCGGACGACTTGTCCAAAATGTGCACTCGGAAATCCTCAACGGACTTTCCGTTTTCGATGAACTTTTTTGCGCTCGGACCGAAACCGAATTTTTCGCCAAGGTCGGTAATGTCGGCGGTACGCTTCCGCTCTTCAGCAAGCGCAGTCTGTACTGCGGCATCTACATCAACGGGGGGTTCCTCTCCCGCAACCACTTTCGACTTTTCGCCATGGGACTCTTCGCCCTGAGAATCAACTGTATGGGGCTGTTCATTTTCCTTTTTCATGATCTTGTCCTCCTTATTAATGTTAGTTTTATTATTTGCCGGTGATTGTGCAAAACGTTCAAGCACCACAACAGGTGCTTTGGCCGATACGCGGCCAATATCAAATTGAGCGGTTGCGTGGGTTCCCTCAAAAGTTGAGTCGGCGTACCCGGCCTCAACCGCCTCTTGACCAAGCCACCATGTTTCCTCATTCATCAAAGCAAGTGCATCTTCAATGCTGATATCCATCTTTTGTGAATAATCACCAGCAAGTCCATCAGCAACTTTGTTCAATATCTCAGCCCCTTTCAGCATTTCCTTAGCATCGCCCCAAACGAGTAAAGTCGGATTATGAATCATGACATATGCATTATCAGCAATGCGTATGTCATCACCACCAAGGGCGACAACAGAAGCAATTGAGGCCGCGATACCATCGATAAAAACAGTTACATTGGCTTTGTGGTGCTTAAGCGAGTTCTGAATTGCGATGCCGTCAAACACCGCGCCACCCGGCGAACTAATATATAAATTGATTTGCTTGACATCGAGTTGTTTCAGTTCATTAATAAAATTTCGGGCTGAAACACCATAACCACCGATATAATCAAAAATATAGATATCTGCCGAAGATACATTGCCTTCGGTTTGCGCTTTGATATTAAACCAATTCTTATTCATCATTATCTCCTTTTGATTCATCATCGTTGTTGTTAGTGTCAGGCTGTATGCTTGAAGGGTTCGTGGAAACATAAACTTTCAACCCGCGTTCCTCAAGAGCATCCTTTTCCTCTTTCAGAACATCAGCCGTTTCAATAAAATCTGCACCGGATGTCTCCGCAATGATTCCCTGCCTTGTCCTAAAATTTGCATTAATCGCTTTGATTTGTGCGTTTACTTCTTTTTCCGGATCAACCCAGGGCCATCCGCGAGGTTGCCAAACAATAACGGGGTCAAGGCTCCGCTTTGACTCAGAGATTTTAATACGCCCTGTTATGTTAAGGGTCCAATCGTACCATTCATCAAAAAGCGGTTGATAGAAACCATCTATTTCTTCAGCTTGAACGCAACGCCATCCCTCTCTGTCCTCAAGTAACGCCTGGCGGAGACTCGAATAGTTGACCTTGGCGTAATTGTTGGATAGTGTCGGAGAACTAACGTTGAGGCCGTTTGCCATTTGCTGCATAAAAACTTGATGCCCACTTTCATAGGTGCTAGACGGGTATTGCGGGTCGAAAAGATGAAAGTCGTACCCGCTTTGCAAAACCTCGAAACTGCCGGGGGTCGCCTCAATTACGATATCGTCGTTCTCGTCTTTCTCGCCAGTATCCAACGGGTCCGGATCATCTTCCTCTTTCGGCGTAAAGAAACCCATTTTAGCAGCAGCAACGCGCCAACCAACAACAACAGCCTCATGAACACCATTAAGCATTTTGGCCTTATGCATTACTGCTGCAAAATCAGGAACACCGCGAATCTGTCCGACATATTCTTTACGAAAAATATGAATAATTTGACTAGCTGGGATACGCAACCTTTTAACAAGTTTTCTGTTTGGATGTTCCTTGTTAAAGTGGTAAGCAACGGGGCGGTCGAACTCATCAAACTCAATACCCATTTCGATACGGTTACCGTTTTTATGCTCGATGCAATAAGAGCTATCCAGCAAATCGGGATTAAGAAAGCGCACCGCGAACCGATGCCGGTTATGTGGATAACCTTTTAGCAACTGTATAAAACACTCGCCGTCAATGGCGCGGTTCCACAAACTCAACCAAGAAAGTTCCCGCATGGTGAATTGACCGCATGCGCTAGGCGATTCAAATTGCCCGCGATAACGCCGTTTCTTACCAAACAAATTCCACTCACGTTCAATTTCAGCATTCCATTTTTTATCGAGACTCTTGTCGTTGCGGAGTTTGTTTTTCGCTTGAAATATTGTCCCGGCATAATCAAACACGTTTTGTTTGAGCAACGAAAGAAACCGGCGGGCTGTGTCATCATTATCAAGTTTTTCATCATTGCGGAGTCTGTTTTTCGCTTGAAGTTTTATCCCGGTGTGACCGAGTACATTTTGCTTAAGCAAAAAGAGAAAGCGGCGGGCCGCGTCATCATTGCGGGCGAGGTCGCGGGACCGGGCGCGAAGTTTACGCAAATCATTCCGCAAGATCGTTTTAATATCCAACGGAAGAAAAGCCCAATCTTGCAAATTCTCATCGTTTGCACCTTTGAAACCGGTAAGCATCGCCTTTGCCTGGCCCTTGGTCCTTCGCGCCATCCGACTCAACGGGACCGGTCGATTATGTGCATCGTAAAGAACTAGAACGTTGTTTTTCATTAATTGCTAAACCTCGATTTTACAATTCGCCGTGACTTTATATTGCCCGCCGCAATCTGTTCTTGGCGATACTTTGCCGCATACTTGTTACGAAGTCTTATCTGGTCACTCAAAGGCATGTGCTGAATTTGAACCCCTCCGACAGTTTGAAACATTTGCGTTTTACTTGCCCGGCCCTCTATTGCAGCCTCCAAAGCATCCAATACTTTCTTGACATGGCTGCGCGGATCGTGGCCGTCCTTTTGCGTTGCAAAATCCGCAACGATCTTGATCATTCCAGAGTCAACTTGATAACGTTCCATCCCGTTGGTAATATGAGCTTGATAACTGTAATCCCCTGCAGGATACTTGGCGGACGTTGCCATATCAATCTCAACCAAATGATCGTCACCATCCGCACTTGCTGCAATTGAAATTAAATCATCCGATTTAACCAGAATGTAAATAAGACCCCAGCCTGCAGAGGCCGGAAAATCAGAAAGCGAGACTTTCCAAGATACGGATTCGCCCGCCATTATTTTTTCAGGGATGTTGGTTAAAACGGTTACAAAGGCCATGCAGAAACCCTTTTATTTTTTAGGTTCAGCATAACACGGGATTTTAGGAAAAAACGGCTACGGGCAAAAAGGGAGCCCATACGGGCAAAAAAGGACAAAAAAAGATGTTGACAGGGGTTTAAAAAAGGCAGGTTTTTGCTATAAATTCTCGTCCCGTTGCTGCTCAATCCAACGCATAAGATCATCATGCAAAGCAATCCATATTCCGCGACCATCGATTTTAAAAGCGGGCAATTTTTTTTCTTTGACAAAATAATGCATCTCTTTCCAGGGGAGACCAACCGCTCCGCAAATTTCTTTCGCGCCTCGATACACAAGAGCTTTCTTTATTTCCATGAGTTAATGAACCCTCTCTTTCTCCTTTGGTTTTTAATTTCCTTTTTACGTTTCTCGATCAGTTGTTGCGCTTGTTGTTCCGGTGTAGTCGGCTCCGGGTTTTCCTGCAACTCGGCCAACACCTGCGCCTGTTTTTCAAGTCGCAATTTCATTCTCGGCAGATTTGGATTTAAATACTCAAACGCACCCAAAGCATACGCGCGACAATCGAGCGGTTCATTCGCTCCGATCTTTATCCATTCATAGCCGACTAAAATTCCTTTTCTTCTTTTCTCGCGCTTTTCCTCATTGGTCAGCATTTTATAATGGCGTTCAGTATAATGGCTCGGAAAGTGGCAAAACCCTGCGCCGTGTTTTTCGATCCGCAGCCGATTAAAAATAATTGTCTTTGCATCATCAACGTTGACGGTTCGCAGGATCGCGCGGGATTTATTTCTTTTGTCACCTTGCCAGGTTCCAGGATTGCAAAGAGTTCCGGTAGTAACACCTTTGGTTGCAAAGATGTTTCTTTTGCGGCGCGGGCCGGTATAACGATAAACCTCATTAGCCAAATAACCAGAGTCAATGAACGCACAAGAAATGCCAAGCTCAACACCATCCTCACGGATAAATTTTCGTTTCAACTGTTCATCAAGGTCATCCCATACCTGTTGATATTCAATATCTCCGGGCAAAACTTTATAATCCAAGCTCCACGATTCAGACTCTAATCCATATCCGACAATTTCAAACTCTATTCTGGGAATCGTGCCGCCTTGAACATCCGCGCCAACCGTGATCACTAAAACATCATTCGGAATCGTACCATCAAGTAAATAATCCTCACCGCGATTTTCTAAAGTGGAAGCCTCAACGCTTTCACCTTTTTCTTCATACGTTTCACCCAGCAAAGTATTAATGACCGTTTTCAATGTTGTGGTATTTCCGGTTTTTGCTTCCTTGTTCGCGGCAAGCCAACGATCAATGATATATGACCACGGCCTAAGATAACTATAAGCCGCCCAAATACGAGCACCGATCCGGCGCGGCTTTGGTATCGGTTTATTATCCGGATCATAGAATTGATCTTTTTTATCGATGTAATAATAGCCATCGATTGTTTGCCATCGACCATCTGCATCCATTTTCGGATATTGGCGATAATACAGGATACAACCGCTCAAGCATTTATAGTAAACAGTTTCCGGTTTTCCTTTCTCCCACTTCATATTTTTAAATTCTAGTCGCTGCAAGGTTCCGCACTTCGGACACTTCACAAACCGATAAAATATTTTCTCTGAACTCTCAACAGCCCTTTCAATCTGGCAAACACCTTTTGTTTTTGGTGTGCTGCCTCTGATCGATTTTGGAAACGGAGCCTGATCAAGCCGGCCATCACCAATTTCTGTTGATGATCCTTCACCATCAATATCCAGATCAAAAGCAGAAAGCTCATCATAAATCGCGACATCTTTTGTCATGCGCCGGAAGTTCCGCGCGCTCTTGCCGCCTTTTATATCCAGCGTTGCGCCGTGAAAAACTTTTTTTTCAATCGTATTGTATTTTGATTTCGCGCCGACTTCACATTTTAATTTGTTTCCCAGAGCCGGGACATCGCGCAGGATCGGCTCGACCTCATCGGTTGTAAAGTCTTTTGCATCGCCGTCCGTTGGTTGCCAAATTGCAATGTTTCGGTTTTTTTGCTCGATCAAATACGCGGTTGCAGCCAATAAGCATTTTGTATACCCGACCCGCCGGGATTTTTGCCAATTAAATTCCTCGATATCGTCCGATGTCATCCAATTTAAAAGTGCGACCTGGTACGGATAGGACCGCCAACGCCCTTCGGTTCCGCTTGACTCCGGCGACAGGTAAAAATTCTTATTCGCCCAGATCGAGCCAAGCATGGGAACTTGTGTACGATACTGCTGGACGGCGGTTTGATGTGCGAGTTGTAGGTTTTTAGTCATTTTTTTGTACCTCTGTTATTTTTCCTCTTGACATTAGGACATTTTTGTCCTAATATAATAATCATGAACGGCAACGAACTCATAAAAAAACTTAAAAAGCTTGGATACGAAGTAAGGTTTGAAACAAAGAGAGGCAAGGGCAGCCACGGCACACTTTATGTCGGCAACAAAAAAACCATACTGAAAGATCGAAAAAAAGAGATTGGAGCCGGTCTGCTTAACCAAATGCTCACAACGTTGGGCATTGATAAAGATAAATTCAAATAAAGGCTGAATGTTATGGAATTTATTTATCCTGCAAAAATCCAGAAAGACGCCCTCGGGAAATTTCTCGTTACCTTTCGAGATATCCCGTTTGCGGCTACGGAAGGTGAAACCGCTGAAGATGCCGTGACCCAGGCTGCGGACTGCCTGGAAGAAGCTATAGCGTCTTGCATTGACGATAGCGAACCCATCCCGCAACCATCTAAACCAAAAAGAGGTGAAGATCAAATCATACTGCATGCTCAAACTGCTGCCAAAGCTGCCCTGTATATTGCCGTTAAAAAATCGGGAATCAGCAATTCCGAATTGGCAAGGCGGATCAATGTAGATAAAAGGGAGGTTAGAAGGATGTTGGACCCCCGCCATCCTACAAAGTTGCCCAGAATCGAAACGGCGCTTGCAGTTTTGGGCCACCATCTGCGCGTAATAATGCAAGAAACAGCTGCATAACTCTATAACCATCATATCTCCAACTTTGAATCTGCGATTGCATTTCGACATTCAGCAATCGTTTTTTTAACCAGCTGAATCTGATCGCCGGTAATTTCCGGCCAGGCGCGTTTTAACATTAACGGCAGACTTTCCAATTCAGCAATTATGATATTTCCAGATTTTTCTAAGGCTTCAATCATAAGGCCAACCGGAGCAATAAGTTTTTCCTCCAAGTCGTTTTGTCGTTTCTTTTCCCGGTGTTTTTCCTTTTCCAACAAAATGGTGTAATCCGTGATGTCCTCTTCGTTTTCATCAGGAACCTGCTGCACAAACAAAACTTGCAACGCATCAACCGAATTGAACAAATGTGCATTCCCATCCTTGCGAACAGGTTTGATCCCTGCATTTTCAAGCCGCTTTTTGACAGTTCGATATGTGAAACCTGTCAAATCCGATAGCTGATTGTATGATAATTCTTTCATAACTCTATCGTGTTGATGTTGCTTTAGTTTTCAAAGTCATAATTAGAAAAAGCTCGAAATCGACCGTGCGGGCTTTGCCCCCCCTCGGGAAAGGACCCGCGTTTTTCATCTTTTTTTTTAATATTTGCAAAGCTGTTTCAATTGTTTTTGAGCAAATCATGGCAATACCCCCACATTAAAAGAGAATCCGTTAGAGCCAACCACAGCGGTCCATATGCATTTTTTTTTAGCTAACCGCTACCATCCCTGTTTTTGTTGATACCCCCTGGGTCTTTTTTTACCGCCATCAATTTTCAGATACCAACAAATCAAATCAATTGCCGCCTTATGCCCCCTGCATATTTCAACAAAATATCCCTCGGCTTTCAGCTGCGCCATCACTCGCTTTTGATCAACTCCAATCGTACCACCCTGCAATCGTTTCAGTTCGATCCGTAGGCCATGATAGCCACGCCTTGCGACATCCAGCATCAAATCAGGGAATCCAGGTTCAAGCCCCTGTTTTTTCATTTTTGTCCTGAGTCCTGTTGATACCCGAATACCATTCATGCTCGCATGTAAAAGTTGCAGTTCAGGAAATCGTATCTGATTCGCACGTTTCCATCTGATCACTTGCGATTGTTCCCATTCTTCTAGTGGACATCTATTTTTCATTTCTAATGCTTCGTTTGGCTTTCCAACCCGTATTTCTGGATTGCAATTACATGGACCAATGCCTTTCAATAAATGGCAATAATCATCATGCAAGACTGTTATGTGCCCGACCTCCCCCGGTTTAAATTTACCTTGCTTTTCTAATTCAACCATTTTTTTAAATATTCTATCCTTCCGCTTGTCAATCATGTCTCGCCCTCTCGCTATTATTTTCCCAAACACCCGGCCCCTCTTTTTTTATAATTTCAAACCCTTCAATTTTCATATTTTAAAGTCCTTTCATCTTTGCGTCTAAAATCACCTGAGAGAGAAAAAAGTTTTTCGGGAACTTTTTTTCTCTCTCTTTAAGAGATAGAAAAATTCCCGAATTAATTGTGAAGCAATTTCAATAAGTTGGAATTACGGGAACTCACCTTTTTCAAAACCCAAATTCCCCGAAATAATTCGTAAGTAATTACAACAACTTAAATTACGGAATACCCAAAATTCCCCAAATTCCCCGAAATAATCACTCATTGATATAAATCACCTTTCTGTCCCTGCCGCGCCCCTCTTTTTCGTCAAATGATTCATATATTTTCTGTTCATTAATCAGGTATTTTATGGTTGATTTCATGTCCTGATTACGCTTAAAATTAGGAAACGCTTCTTTCATTTCGTGGAAAATATCTTTACCCTTTTCCTCTTTTATCAAGTCTTTTTTAGTGTACTTCACGGTGTCAGCCTTCAGCAATTCAATCAGTGCCTCCCCCAGATTTTTCAACCTATCTTGGTATGGATTGCAGAACTCAAGCACCCCGGTATTGGTCCGCTTAAAATAAATTTTGCCCGGCAAATGCGGCGAGTAATTGGATTTTGGCATATCGAAAATAATATGATTGCGCTCGTCCTCGATGCCGAAGTTATCTGCTGTTTTTTGATCCATCCTGATCAACCCGGCTTGCCACCGGCAACCGTCCACTATGGCGGACCCGCCGCGCCCCATGGTTTGACTGATTTTGCCCGATTCATCTTTGCTGGTATGGTGACTGAAAAGGATGGTCAGATTGTACTTTTTAGCCAGGTATTCAAGGCTTTGAATCCATTGCGTTGAATGGTCATTATCGTTTTCATTCAGGCCATACAGCCGAGACTTAGGGTCAATTATTAAAAGCTCAAGGCCATGATGATTCTGAATTGTCCGCTCAAGCCAATAGAAACCATCGGCCCTAACCGGCACATTGCCGTCAATCCGCATTAACGGGCCTACCTCACCATAAATTGAAGCGGCATGCAGATTGTCTGGAAAATTTCCTTTGCCAATATTCCATAACCGCCGATCAAGCTCATCTTGCGGGTCCTCGGCAACTAAGATCAAAGTATTCAAAGGACGGCGGCTGTTGATCGGTCCGAAATTTCCGCCGGATGCTGCCGCCATTGCCAGAGACAAAAGCCAGAAAGTTTTCCCGACTCCGCCCGCTGCGCAAATAACGCCGACAACGCCCTTTGGTATCAAACCTTGATCGTTGAAATAATAAATATACTCAATCGGCTCCGGCTGGGAAATAAGTCGGCCTTTTACCCTGGACAGGTCCGCTGTCAAGGGCGGAAACGGGGCTTTTTCCCCCGGCACCTGAATTTGGGCTTTGACGGCCTCCGGTCCCTCGCATCTCGCTAAGTCGTTAAAATCGGAGGTATCCTTGCCCTCGTACTTTTGAAATACTGGATAACGAAATTCCGCGTTTGCCGCCCGCGCTGCCTCTTTTGCATCGTTAAAACCTGGATTGCCCGGATTATGTAAATCGTTATCGCCGCAAATAATAAGGTGCGCCCCTGGGTATTTTTTGCGGACCCTTAATGCAACCCGTTTCATATTGCCCCGGTCAAACGCAATTATAACAGTCGCGTCCGTAGCTTCGTGTATGCTGGCTCCGGTTGCATACCCTTCACAGATCATCAGCGTATCGCTGCCGGCAATCGTGAATGAATTTCCCTTTTTCTTTGTTCCGAATGGAAATTTCTTTTTTCCATCTGGATAAATCTCTTGTACGCTCCAAATCTGCCCCTCAGAATCACGCAGTGGGACCAGGAGCGTGTTTTTCTCCTGATGAATGCCATCATAAGGCTTTACGTTTTTTCGTTGAAAATAGGCGTGGTCAGGGCTCGCTGGCTTGCTTTTGGAAAGCCGGTCCTGTGCGTTTTTCCTTGCGGCTTCATGATTACGGGATTCCTGTTCTTTGCGGAGCCTGGTCCCCTTTCTTATTTTTTCCTGGTACTCCGCCGCCTCTTTGTCAGTTAGGCTGCGCGTGTCTTTGCTACACCAGGTTTCTTTTAGGTCGGTCGCCCAATTACCAAACGACGCGCCGCAAATATCACCATAATGGAAAACGTACCAGCCGGACAGGTCGCGGCGATTGCCTATTCGGAAACGCTGCAAACTGCCGTCGGTAACAATAGCGCCCGGCGGCTCCAGGCCGAACTCTTGCATTTTCATCCGAAAGGCTAAAACTGGATCATCCGGCGTTTCTGGAATTTGATATTTTTCGGGCCGTTGCGGACCCGCCTGGTTGAAGTCGATCATCCGTCACCATCTACATCGCATCAACGGTTTTCACTTCAATCCCCTGACAAAAATCCTGTAAAGTTCATGAGCTCTGCTGCTTCTTTGGTGCTATAAAATTTTTTCTGCATGACAATCTCCTTAAAACGAAACAAATGATAACCAACCCTGTTGTTAAAAAACTTAATCCTGTTGTTAAAAAACTTTGTCAATCATTAGCTACCTCCTCAATAGTTTTGTTTATTTTTATAAGACGATGCCGTGTTCGTGCAGCTTTTTTTGCCTTGCCAAATTTTTAACCCCACCTCAAAAGTTTCAAATTTATCTCTCCGGTTACAATCCTCATTTAGGCATGAAAAATAGTACCAACCCTCATCTTTCATAACGATCGTGTAACCGCCGCAGCTAGGACAACGCATTTCTTTCAATTGTAATTGAGACATTCAACGCCCCCGTTATTCGTCAAGCGATTATCGCGTAAACAACCGCGCCCCAAAACATAACGCCGAATGAAAACGCGATTGCCAATCCGAATAATTTTGCCGGACGCATTGGGAGTTGAAACACTCCCGGCTTTCTATCCATTGCAAACTCCATCTAACCAACATTTAACATTTTTCTGTTTTTAAGCTCATCTATTACGCGGTTTCCGTTAGGCAATATAAGATGAGACAAAAACGCAGATTCAAAATCTAACATCCCGATTTCTATTGCCGTAACCTGTCCCTTTACCCAATCCCTCAAAATTGAATAAACCGCTACAGAACCGATCTGTAAAGCCCGCGCCTCATGTTCTGTTTTTGACCTTTTTACTCGTGGCCCATAAGGATGTGCTTTTAGCCATGCCGCAGCATAGCCTTTTGCACTTATCTTCAAATTGATCGGACGGCCCCGGTGTTCAAACTGGATAAATATTTCATCACTTTCGAAATCCTCACCGGTTGCGAATTTAGTACAACCAAAAGAACGTAATATTTTCTGTATGTCATTTATAGCTCTATCCCCGCTGGTTGCATTTTCATAAGGTAAGTTCATTCCCCTTTTCCCTTTCTAGTTTTGTGAATAACACCGTCCTGACCAATCACACATTTTACAAATGTAAAATGTTGGGTCGTTTCGGAATCGCGGCAATAACTCTTCATGCATACACGCTTCAATAATGCGCTTTGCTTTCTCATCCAATAGATCAACAAATCTGGAATCATGCGGTATCGACTCCCAATAAATTTCCATATCATCCGCACAAACCGCGCTGAACAAAGCCGGATTTTCAGTTAATCCAAAATGCTTTTGATATGTTTGGACCTGGGCGTAATAAACTGGTTGTTCCTTTTTTAATTTGTTTCTCTGCAACGCTTTCCAATATTTCGCGCCCAGGCACGAGCCGCCCAGATAATCACGCGCCGGTTCCTTTTTTTTCTCTGCAACCAGGACCTCATCGATATAATGATTAATCCGGTCGCTAATCAAACTTTTAGAATTTAGGTCAATCATCTTAATTTTGTTCCCTGGAGGGGTTTTTAGCCTCTAAACAGTGCCGACCCCTACTCCAACCCCTCGGAAAAAGTTTTAGTTAAAAAAAAGTGCCTTTTTGAGGGGGTTCTGAGCCTAGAATCGCCTTCTGTATGTTGCTCCTTGGATGTCTTTCCGAAACGAAACGAAAATAACGCGCAATCTTCGATTGTGCAGTTTCGTATTTCGCTCTCCTGCCAGTTACTGCAATCCAGGCACTTTTGCCGAATAGCCTTGATGGGCGATAGTAGTCTTGTAGTGATTCCCTTTTTTGTCTTGAAGGTGTGTTTAATCATTTATCTCCCTCCGCATCCGGTAAAGAGTAGCCTCTATTTCCTGAAGTTTATTTCTGATCTCGTAATAGAAAAAAGTAAGCCTCGAATCCTCATCCTCGTTATGTTCGTCTAAAATCTCCAACAACTCTTTAATTGGGTTCAGTCCCCATGTTACAATTTCTTCAAGCCCTAACCCATCGTCCCATTTGATTTGATGTAGCATCGCGATACCTCCTTTGATTAGAAAAAATTTATTTGAAGGCTCGCTTTTTAGGCATAAAAAAAGCGGGCCACACATGGCTGGAAGACCGGTGCACAACGGCGAAAACCGGCAGACCCGGAGGTCTCCATGCATGGCCCGCAATCTGTACGAACAAAAAAAACGCCGTACATAAATTGAAGGCGTTTGCACGCCGTTATGCACAATCTGGCTTCCAGACCAGAATTCACGGATTTTGCCGTGAATAATCTGACCATAAACTGGCGCACAAAATTTGTCAAGTGTTTTTTTCTCCTGTAAAGCTAAAATTCAAACCTCATCATATACGGTAACAATAGTCTTGCCATCGACCAGGACACAAAGGCCAAACGCCCGATATATTACGATCCGATCTCGTCCCGCCGTTTTTTTTCCATGCATCAAAACCGCATTAATAGCCGGGCGCGGTATATATCTTTCCGTTATGCGCTGGTTAGCGTGTTTGCTGATCTTAAATTTTTGTATACTTTCTAATGACATCATCACTCGCCCCTAGTTCCTGTAGCGTTTCAAGAATGCTTTGCCCGCCTTGCCAGTGTCGATATTTACGCGGAGCGCGAAACGGAATAATTAACGTTCCGGTTTCATCAATATAGGGCATTGCAAAACCCTCTTGCGGGTCTAACGCTTCAACAATGACCTCGCATAAATCTAAAAGCTCGACGGTTGAAAGACTCCGTAATGGCCGGTCCCATAAATTCCGCTCAGATAAAAACTGCCCGATGTTTTTTGTGTCAAGATTCATAATTATTAAATAAACGGCAGCCTTAATTGTTTTTGCCTTTTTAAACATGCAGGATTTAACCAGACACACTCGGTTCTAATTACGCTCCCTCGGTTTGCGTTGGCAACCGTTGTTGTTGAAAATTTTTCCCATTCAGAAAGCATGTCATTATACAGGGCATTGTCATACCCTGATAAAACAACAATCCCCTTCACTCCTAAAAGAGCTTTTAAAAGATTTTCATGATCTTCGTCAGACATCTCATGCTGATAATATTTTTTGTTTGACCCCATAACACGGGTGCCCCACATATATGGAGGATCAATGTAAAACAAAGTTTCTTTTGAGTCATACATATCTATAATTTTTAAAGCAGGAAGATTTTCAATAAATACACCTTCAAGACGCTGACAAAAACTGCAGGAGTTCCATACTTCCGAAAACAGTCTCTTTTGAACCCGCTTGTTTTTGTCGATCCAGCCGACCCGAATGTCATGTGACCACGAATCAATGTGCGCCTTGCCCTCTCGACAGGATTGTCCGTTTCTTTATATGATGTTTCATATTCCCGTCTGGAATACGGCGTAACCAATAAAAGATTTTGAAGCTCGGACGACATTTTTTTATCCTGGAGCACCGAAAAAAGATTCGATATGTCCCCATCAAGATCATTATAGACTTCTGATTGTGACCGTGTTTTTTGTAATAAAACACCGGCAGAGCCACCGAATGGCTCAACATAAACCTTGTGCTCAGGGAAAAAACCCATAATCCATTTTGCAAGCCTGAATTTTGCGCCATGATATTTCATTATTGGTTTCATTAATTAAACATCAATCTTTCAATCCGCTCCTGATTAAAGCGAAACGTCAGATGTGCAGCTGCTTCAATTTTATTCATTGCTTGGATGCTTCCAAACTTCGCCAGCGTTTCGATTTGCTTATTGCTGGCAGGTTCATTCATCCATCCCGCCGCTTTCTTAGCGGACCTCGATGTTTCATGCTGCCGCATAAAATCATCCGCGCTTGAAATTGCGCCGATCCGGTTCGCAATAGTCAGCAGTTCAACATCTTTTTCCTTGCCGCCGATCGCAAACCAGTTTTCACCGTCAGGACTGCACACGCACACCCATGCAGCAAAACCTGATGCAATGCTGACTTTATCGCTGGGAAACAGAGATATCCAACGAAACGGACTTTTGTTTATTAGGTCGATTTCGATCAGCCGAATTTCTGCGGCTTCGTCATATTCTCCATATTCATCAAAATCAATGCGGAACTCATAACCGCACAGCGGACATTCCATCACGCACAACGGAAGTTCAGCGCAGCACTCCGGACACGCTTTTGTTTTGGCTGACCCCTCTTTGCTTTCCTTCGATGGACGCAGATTAACGTCCACATCAAGATCGCCATGAGTGAGCAGCGAAATTCCGAAATCCAAAACTTTACAATCCCGTTTGATAACGCCGGGATATCTGCGCGGGTCGATTTTTCGCAATGACCTGCCAACCATTTGCACTACAGTAGACTTATGGCTAGATGTGCGTAACAACAAAACACAAGAGCAAATTTGACAATCCCATCCCTCAGTCAAAACCATTGGATTCGTTAAAACCTGAATCTCTCCACGGTCAAACGCGGCCAAGATCGCACGCCGTTCTCTCATCGGCAACACGCCATTGATCGTTTCTGAAACAATGCCGTGATCGCGAAACGCATCGCGCACATCTTCGGCGTGTTTGATTGTGGCGCAAAAAGCCACGCTTGGCCGCCCCTGGGCCGTTTCCTGCCACTTTTCAACGATCTGGTTGTTGTGAATAGTCGTGTTTTGGATCGCTTCGACTTCCATCATGTCGTAATCGTTGGCAGTTTTCCGGACGCGGGAAAGCTTATGCTGAGTTCCGATATCAACAACCATGGCACGCGGCGGGACCAAATGCCCGGTTTTGATTAATTGCACTGTTGAAATTATGTCCGCGACATTATCGAAAGTATCGAGCAATCCCTTGTTGTCGGCCCGTTCCGGTGTAGCAGTAACGCCGAGTATCTTTACCAATGGATTAAGAGACCGCGCCCTGGTAATGATTTTTTGATAAGAGTTGGCCGCGACATGATGGCAGTTATGAACTACTATCCCGTTTGCGACATAGGTATGATAGTCTTCAACCTCAAGATTGTAGACGTAATTATCTTGCAGCATTTTTCCGGGTTTTCCAAAACCTGTTTGTTTTTGAATCTCAATATTGTCCACCCTCTCCCAATCAAAAAAGCTTCCTTTTTCGTATCTCTTGATTGTTCTATTAATGTTCTGTGAGAATTTCCGTCTAATTCGATCCCAAATTTCAAATCCGAAAAAGCTAAATCTATCTTGTAGCAAGTTGGAAGCTTCTTTTTTCTGGCCCCTGTGCCTGTACGTACAACAAATTCTGTTGAAGCTTCCGGAAAATAATTTAATAATATTTTTTGCGGGATTGTTAATCCGGTTCCATTTCCACCCCGAATTTTTGGTTTGTATTCTCTTTCTTTTAACGTTTTTGAAACTTTCTTCCTGGTTTCTTCGTTTTTCATCGGATTGTTTTTTTTCATCCTGGCGGAAGCATACTTGCGATTTGTAGCTGACATTGTTTTTGAAGATATTTTTGAACGATATTCTTTTGAACAAGTTTTGCCGCAATAAAGTCTTCCATATCTTCTGTATTGATCCAGTCTTGCCTTTGTTTTTATTAGTGTTGGTTTTTGACAATTTGCGCACAATACTTCGCTGTCTTTGGTCAACATATAATAGGTCTCCTTTCTTGATGCATACGGCCCTGCGCCACCCCTGAGATGTTAATAGTGGATGATTAGGAGTACATACAAGCGAAAAACCCTTCACCTGTATACGGATAAATATTCCATCGTATTTCCTTTTAAATATGTGGGTTACTTTTTTTGATTTAAAAATTTGCTTCTCATCATCATAAGCCAATATGTGATCGCCAATAGATATTGTTTCAATAGGTTTCCCATCAACAAGAGTTCCCGCTGGAAAACATTCATCGAAAACTAATAAATCAAGCTCAGGCATGTCCATAAGATTTTCGTCCCGCCCCAAAGTCTGAACCATTGAAAATGTCACCTTGCCGCGCCAACTCTTTTTTGCTGCGGTATAAAATGAAATTGGAATATTAGGATTAACACTTTGAAACGTTGCGCTGTTCTGATTCGTCAGTTCGTCACGATGCGCAATGATCGCCGCTCGCTTACCGTTCCTGCCGACTTGCTTTCCTGTGATAGCCGATAACATTACGGTTTTGCCGGTTCCGGTCGCGCTTACCAAAAGTGTATTGTTGTGTTTTTTAAGGGCTTGTTGACACTTGTCGACAACTCGTTGTTGATATGGACGAAGGATCATAAACAACTAACCTCAATCCTTGTTATTTTCTATTTTCGTTAGCATCGTCTCGCACCACAGCAGAAAGCTTTCATCACTCTTTCCGTTTTTGAAATTTCGACGGTAGTAACTACGCAAACGTCTAAATTCTGTCAAATCTTGCTTTTCATTCATAAATATTCCCTCCGCATCCGACAAAGCTGCGTCGAGAAGCTTTCTACAATGCGTCTCTAATTTTTCAACTGCATCGAGAAGTTTTCTGTAATCATAAAACCATGACGTAATCATATAACGCATCAGACCTGTTGCTTCGCCTTTTGCGTAAAGCCCAAACACAACAGTTTTGGTACTCCATGCCGCCCCTATCTCGGCCCATGCATCGGTTCCCGATGGACCAATATAGATAACTAAGTCTGACTTAGTCGCACCATCAGTGTCGAAACGAAACTTTTTTTGTCCATCCTTTGACACTATCCATTCGTCTACATCGAATTTAAAGTTGTTGCGATCCTGTGTTCTAACAGCATTCTCAACAAAGGAAATAACTTTATGCCCCTTTCCCCTTAAAATATCTGTCAACATCTCTACTGCATGCTGATTTTTCCATGATGAAGCTATATATATTTGCATGTTTATTACTCCTGTTTTCTCAATATTCCTTTTGCAGTTACAATTTGCCATTCAGTGTGATTGTTCGGTTCCTGCAGGATCGCGCGGGCTTGCGCCCGCACGTTTGCATTCTGCCGGATATCAGCCTCGCCATGATTAACAATCCGGAAAGCAACCCAGCACAGAAACACGAAAATCAAAATCGCAATAATCAACGACAGTTCATTTTTAAACATAGCTCAAGCCCTCGCTATCGCGCCCATGCCGGAACGTTTTTGTCATCAATCGGCGGCGGTTCAGGTTGTTGTGTTTGTGATTGCGTCCATGGATTGTCAGATACATTTTGCTGTTGACCCGGCTGCCCCTGCGGGATTTCAGGAATCGGGTTGTCAGTGATGATCTCTCCGGATTTCTTTGATTTTGCATATTCCGGCTTGTCCGGCGTGATGGCCTTGGTGATGTTGTTGTTAATATACTGATCGCCAGCTTTCGGCGGAACGATGCCGACCTGAATAGGAAATTCAAGCCCCTGTAAATCGCTCCAATCGTTGAGCGTTCGACCATTAGTAGCTGCCGGACTTGAATCGTTGGGGTCAATTCCGCGAGCCGCTTCAAGTGCCGCGCGAAAAAACGCCATACTGATATTCACGGCTTTTTCCGACCCGGTCACAACACGGTTGTCCCAGATTTTATTGCCGGAAAAGCTCGGCGATATAACTTCATACTCGCAATCAAAATAATGATTGTTTGCATTTGAAGCGGAAACGGTCATGAGCGGGTGCTTGTCGCTTTTCTTTCTCTTGCCGGATGCTTCACGGATATTCAGCCTTACCCAAACAACCGACTTTGGCGGGATCGCCCCCGCCATTTCTTTTTGCTCTGGCGCATTGTTCAAATTTACACTCATTGCTTTTTCTCCTTGTCTAAGGTTGATGGGATTGTGTACCTGCCAGCCGTGGACTCATTGAGCGCATAATGAAAGCCCGCCCAACTTTTGTCCTGTCCAATGTAGATTTCCGGCGGGAGCCCCCAGCGGTTTTTGGCCAAAAATGCCGGACGCTCTTCGGTGTAGATGACGCGCTCGCCGGACCCTTCGCCGCGCTTTATCTGCTTATCAAAGCCAACATCGGTTTTTTCGATCCGCGTTTTGTAATTGGCGAACAAAACCATATCCGCCCATTCCTGCCACAATGCAAAAGCATGTTTGTTGAGTTTAATTTGATAGCGATCATAAGGATCGACAACCGGCGAGTCATAGCGTTTAACTTCGGCATGAGCGAGCAGAACAATGGTCATGCCCTTTTTGAAGCGCAAGGAATTGAAGCCGCCCAGCAGCCACCGCCACCAATCGCACACCATCAAGAATCCTTTCCCATAGCCGTAATCTTCCAGATGCCGAACCTCATGGCCTTTTTCGTTTAGCGGCACTTCCTTGATCTGCTTCGCCCATACCAAAGGCTCAAGCCAATCAAGCGTGTCAATAACCAGCGTTAGAAAATCGTGATCGCCGTGCAGAGCCTCGATTCCGGCAACAACGTCCTCAAAGGTTGCCAGCATTTTTGGCTTGCCGTTTTCGTCCGTGAATGTGGACATCTCAACATTGCCTGAACCATCTTCCAGAACAAAAACAAACGGCTTCTCAAAGGTTGACGCAAAAGTATTTTTTCCAAGGCCCTGGACGCTGTACAACAATATTCGCTGCGGTTCCCATGCCTCGTTTGTGTTTACTACCTGGTCTAGGGATAACATTTACATTCTCCTTTATTTTTATGTTTACTTTTTTGGAAATTGGATTGCAAAAAAAACACTATACTTTTCCAAAGGTTAATTTTGGTTTTCCTGGTTTCACGATACGTGCACTGGCAAACACATTTTTGATTTCGTTAGGAAAGTTTTTAAAATTTTTCTCCGACACATTGTAAGAAATTTTTCTGGTTATAAACTCCGCCGGTTCATCGCCCGCGATTTCGATGCGATCCCAGATGCCGGCCATTTTCTTCCGATCCCATTCGACTTTTTTCGGGAGATCATGCTCGACCTTAACGCCATCAATCACAAGATCAATCACGCCGTAATTCTTGCTGCGCATGCTACGCATCTGCTTGCAGGGATCCGCAATGATCTTATCAATTTTTTCCTGAACGCCATCCAACTCCGTTCAAATAATTGCAATCCTTTCTTCCAACGCCTCACATTTTGTTATTAATGTTGCAAGTTTTGTCATGTGATTATCCTTTTTTATTAAAAAATATGCTAAAGTGTTTGCAAATGTGGAAAATCAGTACGCAAAAAAAAGAGCCTTTTTTAATTATTACCCTTTTTATTACCCTTTTTCTTAATTGCATCACGCAAAACAGTTTTAATGTTAACACCAGCCTTTATTGCTTCTTTTATTGTTTTAATTGTTTCAATATCTTCTAAAAAACCAACCTCTACAAGGTATCTTCTTTCTTCCTCAGAGCATTTAATTCGGATTAAAATATCTTCAATCACAATAATCCCTCCTAAAAT
The DNA here is from genome assembly GCA_028278025.1 of Thermodesulfobacteriota bacterium. Lineage (GTDB taxonomy): Bacteria > Desulfobacterota > WTBG01 > CAIYCZ01 > CAIRTM01 > JANQFE01. The sequence continues at coordinate 43,280 of JANQFE010000124.1, forward strand.
AAGACGCGATAAGATTTTGCTGTTAACAGGTTTATTGTATTTTTGAAAATTTTTGATTTCAGATAACCGGCTTTGATGAATTCCGGTTAATTCAGAAATTTCTCCGTCAAGCCACGGATCATTAGGATCTTTATTCAATTCTGTGATGATCTCGCCTAAGGCTATTGTCACTTTCCCGAACAGCTTTTTTTTATCACTTTTCCTTAACATCTAAAATCTCCTTTTATGCATACTGTTTTCCGTTAAACGCAAACCCACATTGCTAAAATAGAATGTAGCATAAACAAAAAAGTTTGTCAAATGTTTTTTTAACATGTTTTAAAATAATTTTGCAGCAACATTTTATTTGACTTTTCCAAAATTGTAAACTATAATGTAAAAAACTATGTCAATTAACCCCCTTTTCTCTAAAAAAACAAAATGACATCTCCCATTAAGTATAATACAATCTATCCCCACAGCCATAATCATATGGGGAATATATGTATGAAAGGAGATATTTACACTAATCAAAAATGTCCGGCCTGCGGGTCCAAGATGACCCATAACGAAAAACGAAACAACTGTTTTTGCGTTAAATGTAGTATGCCTGCCTCAAAAGGATACTTTATTCGATTTGAAAATATTTGCAAACGGTTTTCCAGCAGCTATCCTGCCGCAGCTCAGTTTTTAAACGGACTGCGTTTTAAATCTACAGAAGGCACCTACGATCGCAGAGACTACCAGAAAGAGCAACCCCTCGGCTTTGAAAACCAGGCCGAGGCATGGCTCGCTGTAAAAAAAACGCGGATTAAAAAAGAGTCGTTCAAGAATCTTAGAAACTATATAAACAAGGCCGTTGCCGTATGGGGAAACCGAAACATTAAAACAATCGGGTTTGCCGCCATTGAAGATTTTCTTTTTAATCCGAACACAACCGGCAACGACAAAACCAGGTCTAATATAAAATCTTGCTTGCATGATTTTTTCAAATGGATAAGCAATCGCGAAGGTATTCCAGTCCCTGATATGCCACAATGTTCCTTTGAACTCGGCTGGCGCAATTACACGGACTGGGAAACGCAAACAAAGATCATTGATAAGATCAAAGAACAAACATTTGATAGCAATCCTAAAATCTGGTTTGGTGTTGAATTGCTCGCCGGTTATGCAGAGCTGCGGCCCGATGACTTGCGACGGATTACGGAAGCAGACTTTGATGCCGAAGCTGGGTTAATCATTATCCGGAATCCTACCAAAAAGAAAAACAAATTGAAAATTATAAAGCTCTTACCCGAACACGTTGAAATCTACAAAGAATTAACAGAAAAATATCCGGGATTGCCGAACCTGCCATTCTTCCGGCACATCGGCGGTATATCGGGCACGGCCTCTAATCAATCATTCGGGCAAAAGTATTTTTATAAAAAATGGGTAGATGCCTGTAAATCTTTGGGGATCACTGGACTTGACTTATACGGCGGCACTCGCCACACCACAACAACTGAGCTGGCGAAAGTCGCGGGCCGTGACAATGCGAAAAAATTCACCGGCCACGATACCAACCGGGCCTTTGAAAGATACTGTCAGGCCCAGGACAGCACTGCGTTTCAAATGGCTAAAGTTGTAGCTGACAAGAAGAGAAAACCTGCAGAGGTTATTGAATTAACCAAAAAAAGTTGATCACTTTTTGATCACTTGCTTTGTAACCTATTGAAATTCCTAGATGGTGCGGGGGTTCGACTCCCCCCGCCTCCACCAATATTTTATTAATATATTTCAAGTACTTAGATAATTTAGATCGCGAAAAACACCCAAAAACACCGTCCGTCTCCTAAAAAATTCAAGGAAAAGTGAAGTAATAACAATATCTTACAAGCCCAGAAAAATCCCGGCCCCCCCCGTCTTTATTCTATAACTTTACGAAGCAAATTCAAACAGTTACACAAAATACCGTTCCAAAAAGACCTCAACACTATCGCCATCATTAATTAAATTTTATTATTCTCATTGTTTTTACCTACAGTAATAAATCCGCTCAAGTTCTCCTCAGAAAGTTTGATTGTTTGACCAAAATTACATATAATAATATCGATTGGTTGTTGTGATAGTTATCGCACATATTACATTCTCGATCGAAAAGTGTTTACAGCATATTGACATTCTCTAAAAACTTTCTTCACCAAAATTTTTATACATAGCGGATAATTTTAAGTCATGACAACTTACTCCATTGACAAAAAACATATAAATTGTCTTCATGAGTGTATGGCCCAACGGGATAATTATGAGGCTATTTTTAACAGTATGAACGAGGGGCTGTTTATTGTGAATATGAGCGGCATTGTCATGGAATGTAATGACGCATTTTATAAGATTACCGACCTTGAAGAGAAGCAGGTTCTCAGTCGAAATATTGTTGATATTTTTTGTGAGAACCAAAAATGCGGTCTGAATGTCGCAGTTGTCCACACTATGCAGACCGGCGGCCCGTGTCAGGAAAAGGTCATGAATATTATAAGACATGACAAGATCAGGATTCCAGCTGTATTTTCCACTGCAATCCTAAAGGACAGACAAGGAAACAAAAAGGGGATTGTTGTGTTGTTTCGCGATATTTCTCAAATAAATGAACTCAAAAAAAAGCTCAGCGAGCGCTACAGTTTTCATAGCCTGATCGGTAAAGACAGGCGTATGCAGGAAATCTACAGCCTTATTGAAGATGTTGCCGATACGGACGCCAATGTCCTCATCTTGGGTGAAAGCGGCACCGGCAAAGAGCTTGTGGCAGGAGCTATACATTTTCAAAGCCGCAGATCGGAAGCCGAGTTTGTCAAGGTAAGTTGTGCGGCACTGAGTGAATCACTTCTTGAGAGTGAATTGTTCGGTCATGCTAAAGGAGCCTTTACCGGAGCTATAAATGATAAAATTGGAAGGTTTGAGCTTGCACACAGGGGAACCATTTTTTTAGATGAAATAGGTGACATAGGTTTACCTGTTCAAGTGAAGCTTTTGCGTGTCCTGCAAGAAAAAGAAATTGAACGGGTAGGTGAAGCACGTTCCCGAAAAGTCGATGTCCGTATTATTGCAGCCACAAATCGTGACTTGATTCAAATGATTCGGGACAAAAAAATTCGTGAAGATCTTTATTATCGTCTGAAAGTCCTCACCATAGAAGTTCCACCTCTGCGCCAACGCAAAGAAGACATTCCAGTACTGATCGATCATTTCATCAAGAAATTCAACAAAGAGTATCGCAAGCATGTTATTAATGTCAGTCCGGATGCCATGGATCAATTAATGGAGTACAGTTGGCCTGGCAATGTGCGCGAACTTGAAAATGCATTAGAACACGCTTTTGTAAAGACACGCAGCTCGAATCTATTGCCACACGATCTCCCTCGTGAAATAGTACAAAACCAAAAACAAAGACTTCACGACAGAAAAAACGATAACAATTTAGATCGTGACAGAATTATCGCAGTCCTGGAGCAATCCGGCTGGAACCAGGCCCGTGCTGCTAGAACATTAGGTATTAACAGGACTACTATCTGGCGAAAAATAAAAAAATTAAATATTTTGCCCCCCCCAGAATAAAATTACATTTATGTGCTTTCCAACATGTTGCGTCCGTAATTTTTGCAACACATTTGTTGCATTTTTCTGCAACAAATAAAACAAAATAATTACAAGTACTTGCCAGGTATTAGCTATTCACATCTGTTGCAATGCAAAACAGCATCTTCTTTCTATATTTCCCGCTTGTCTATATCTGTCTGAATTTCAATGCTTTTTTTTTGGCATGCAGCTTGCTGTTTATAGACAATAACACGCTGTTATTGAGAGTAGTGTTCCGACTTTAATAAGCAAGGAGGAGTCTTATCATGCGGTTAATTCAAAAAGATCGCGTACGTCAGATTATTTTTGTAGTTTTATGCTGCATCATCAATGCAGTAATGTTCTCTCAGGATTCTCAGGCTGCGGTTCCATCGGAAGAGTCCCGGTTAAAAACTTTCTTTTCTACAGCTGATCATTCTAAATTTAAAGAATTGCAGAAGCAGTTCTTTAACGGACCTGAAGTAACTAAAGCATGCCTTTCCTGTCATACTGAGGCAGCCAAACAGATCCAGCATACTCTGCACTGGACCTGGAAAGCGGAGGGTGGAACCCAAGACGGGCTGGGGAAACGGTATGTCTTAAATAATTACTGAGTGGCCACGGCATCAAACTGGTGCAGGTGCACCAGCTGTCATATCGGTTTTGGCTGGGACAAAAAAGAGTATGACCACACTGTTCAAGAGAATGTCGATTGTCTGGTTTGTCATGACGGGACGGGGACCTACAAAAAATTCCCAACTGATTGCGGTCATCCAGCCTATGGGGAAAAGAAATTCGGTAATAAACAGTATAAAAATGTTGACCTTGGCCATGTGGCCAGAAGCATAAGAAAATCAAGCAGGCAGACCTGTGGTGCCTGTCATTTTTTCGGTGGCGGCGGTGACGGCGTCAAGCATGGTGATCTGGATTCATCGATGTTTGCGCCTGCAAAAAAATTGGATGTCCATATGGATGCAGACGGTCTCGATTATAACTGTACAACATGCCATACAGCCAATGCTCATGATATCGTTGGTAGAAATTATTCCAAATCTGCGCCGAATTCACACAGGCTTGCACTGCCAAATGATGACGGCATACGGATCGGCTGTGAAAACTGTCATAGCCGCCAGCCACATCAAAGCAACCAAAAACTGAATGACCATACGGATCGGGTCGCCTGCCAGACCTGCCATATTCCGAGTTTTGCCCGTGGCGGAATCGCAACCCAGTTGAACTGGGACTGGAGCACTGCCGGAAGGCATGCTGATGATGGAAAATTATTGATAAAAAAAGATTTCAGTGGAAATGTTATCTACCACTCAAAAAAGGGCACGATGACGTGGGGGACAAACATTATTCCGGAATATGCCTGGTACAAAGGTATCATGAAATATATCCATCAGCAGGACAAGATTGATGACAGCAGTCCTGTAACACTTGCGTGGCCCGTTGGCTCATATGCCGATAAAAATGCACGCATATTTCCGTTTAAAATCCATCATGGCAAGCAGCCGTATGATCCTGTGAAAAAAAATCTTATCGTTCCAAAACTATTTGGCAAGAAAGGAAGCGGCGCATATTGGGCCGAGTATGATTGGGGCAAAGCTGCAGAAAAAGGAATGGACGACTATGGAGCACCCTTTAGCGGCCAAACCGGATTCGTAGAAACGGAGTTTTATTCACCGATCAGCCATATGATTGCGCCAAAAGAAGAAGCTCTCACCTGTAGCGAATGTCATAGCCGCAGTGGACGTCTTGCAAAGCTGCAGGGATTTTATCTGCCCGGGCGTGACAAATCAGAATCGCTTGATTTGCTGGGCTGGACCGGCATATGGCTGTCATTCTTAGGTGTTTTTATACATGGATTACTACGGTTTATCCTGAAGAATTGAACTACCACCAGCTAAAAGCTGGTGGATTCAGTCGGCTAAAGGAAAAACACAATACCTCTGAAATTCTCACGAGGGGTATGTTTTTTTGTAGCACCTTCGGTGCTTACTCAAGTCTTCGCCTACAGGCGAGGGTTTTTCTCCCCGAGTGAGACAATAAAGGAGTGTATCATGAAAAAAAAGCTACACCTCTATACCCGCTTTGAACGACTTTGGCACTGGGTGCAGGCAGCACTGATTTTTATGCTGGCTGTGACCGGCTTTGAAATCCACGGTACATTTATCCTGTTTGGTTTTGAAAAGGCCCATAACATACATATTTTCAGTGCGTGGTCACTGCTGATATTAACGGTGTTTGCTATTTTCTGGCATTTGACAACGGGTGAGTGGAAGCAATACATTCCGTCTTTCCTGAATATCGTTCCGGTGGCCCGGTATTACCTGCAAGGCATTGTTAGGGGCGAGCGGCATCCGTTTGCCAAAACCCGGCAGAAAAAACTCAATCCCTTGCAGAAATTGGCATATTTCACACTGAAGGCTTTTTTGCTGCCACTATCACTGTTAAGTGGACTACTCTACCTTTTTCCGGATCAGGCAAATGCATTTCTGCATGTGTCGCTCGGTTCAATTGCAGTTACACATACTGCCGGTGCTTTTGCATTGGTGTCATTTTTTATTGTCCATACATATTTAACGACTACCGGGGGGACATTGCTGTCTTATATAAAAGCAATGATAACCGGCTGGGAAGAAACAGAGCATTAAATGTTGCACGTATATGAAAAAAATATTTACAGACATAGAATAAGACAATGGTTTCTTTTGTCCATCGTTATTGTAACAATCGGATTAGGATGGCGGTACCCATTATTTGGATTCAGTGTTCCGATCGTGATGACGGCAGGCATAATTGGCGGAATGGTTAACGGAAGATTTGTATGCGGTAATCTCTGTCCTCGGGGAAGTTTTTTCGATAGAATCATCTCGCTTGTAAGTAAAAACAAACCACTACCGAAGATATTATTTGCAATACCTCTGAGAGTGATTTTGTTGCTGGGACTTTTTGGGTTTATGTTTTACAGAATTGGTTTAGATCCTCGAAACGTTTATCATTGGGGCAGAACATTCTGGTTGATGTGTGTTGTGACAACGACAATCGGTATCATTGCTGGTTTAATTATTCGGCCGAGAACCTGGTGTGCCATTTGTCCTATGGGCACCATCCAAAGACTGCTGGGTGCCGGCAAACGGCCGTTACATATCGACAGCGAAAAATGTATTGATTGCGGCACATGCCATAATGTTTGCCCTATGAATATTGAAATAACTGCTCATAAGAAAAATGGTCATTTAAAAGAGGGTGATTGCATAAAATGCCCGGAATGTATTTCAAGCTGTCCGCGTGAAGCATTAATGTGGTAAGAGTCAGGATAATATAAAGAGAATGAAAATCATAACGTCCTTAACTATCTACCTGATAGTTAGGGGGGGATAGACTTAAACAATCTGCGAAGGAGGTGCACTATGTTTTTCAAGCAAATCAAGGTCGAAGGACTTGGATGCCTTTCTTATATCATCGGATGCCCTTTAGATGGCAAAGCCTTTGTGATTGATCCCAAGCGTGATGTTGATGACTATATCCGAATCGCCGATGAAAATGGTCTTGTAATAAAAGGGGTTATCGATACGCATGTGCATGCCGACCATATATCAGGCGGACAGGAATTAAGAGCACGTACAGGTGCTGATGTTTACATTCATGAAAATGCCGGGGTTTTGTACGAACATCAGAAACTTAAAGATGGAGATAAAATAGAGATAGGCAAAGTCCTGCTTGAGGCTGTCTATACTCCAGGCCACACGCCGAATGCGGTTACGATTGCAGTTACCGATGCCTCCCGGAGCGCTGAACCAGAGATGTTGCTTACAGGTGATTTGCTTTTTGTCGGCAGTATCGGCAGGCCCGATTTGGCCGGTGGTGAACTGCTGGATGAAGCCGAGGGCAATCATCGAATGTCTGCATCGCTACCGCCGCCCCCGGAGCACCGGTCAGCCGTATCGTTTATAAAGCAAATAAGAGGGAAAATATTTCATGGAGTTTGACTGCATTGTTTATCACTACCCCCGATAGAAAAACAATAAATATGGTTGTGGCCAGATTGGAAAATTGTTTCTTTAGGGACAGTATGCCTGAAAGCAGCACAAGTTCCGACATCAGCCAGTGCTGTGAATAAAGAAAGGTTTCATCTCCCCAAACTGAATGAAGTAACCAGTTATATCCTATAATCATGAGAGAAATTATTGAAAGTGGATAAAGAATTGTTTTACTGCGAAAACATAATATTGTACCAAGGGAAAGCAGCACAAGGGTAAAAAGGACAAAAGCACTATCCAGCGAAAAAATGTCAGGGAACCCTTCAAAGGTAAACTGAAATTTATATTTTGAATAAGTAACTATGCTAATTACACTCTCTTTAGTCTGTATTTTAGAAGATGTAATAGTATTGCTTAATGCGTAGGGGAAGCTAGCTGCCTTTATAAGGGGATCGTTGTTAATAAATTTTGTGATCCATTGAGTGTGTTGTAGCTTTTTATAATAAGGAACTTGGTGTTCCATATCAAACACAAAAGAGAGAAAAAGGTTTATTAATAAAGAAAATACAATTATAGCTGATGTTTGAAGCAATGGAGGAAACAATCGCCGACGAATAAAAACTAATGAGCCCAATAGCAGCAAACCGATGATGATAATATTTGTAACTGTAATAGCTGCTGCTAAGGTACCGACAATTATCCAAGCGAGCCAATGAACTTTACCATTATGCTTCAGTGTATCATACGCAAGCAGATAAGCGGCTGCACACACGACCCCGCTTATTGTAAAATGCTCTGGGATACTTGCAAACACTAACTGGCTAAAGGAAAATATACTTAAAAATGTCATTAAAAGTGCCTGCGAAAATGATAGACCGATTAAACAGAAAAAACTATAAACAAATATAGTTTTTGTAGAAGCTAAAAAAGGAATAAACAAAAGTGTTGCTGCGCGGCTGATTTCAGCTACATTGCTATCTGTTACTCTGCTTTTTGCTATAATTATTGCCGGTATTTTAATCAGAAGCTTAAAAAGGTTTGAAAAGTTGGGGTGAACGAAATCCCCTTCATTTTTTCCATAGCTGATTGCCGCAATTCCTCTTACCGGGTCTGCGCTGAACAACACATCAAACTGCTCAAAAATGTTCAGTTTATCAAACATCAGCGTGAGGGTATAATGCAAGGAAAAGGCAAAAAGCACTAACAATATGCATACTAAAATATTTTGTTTTAGCTTCAATGTGGTTACTTTGGGGGCCATGACATTAGGTTGTTTGAAAAATATAAATGTGTTTTGGGGGAAGCTTTGGAAAATGCAAGTTTTGATTATCGCAATCAAGTTCAAGGCGACGGCTATTTATTGAAGACCTGAAAACAAATATTTCTGGATTTTCGATCTGTTACATTTTGCTGTGGCCTTAGATTCCAAAAACTCGTATGATAATTATGGTATTATTTTTTGACGGTAAAGTATAGAAAAAAATCTTCCGGTTCAATAAATAAATCAGCACATCAGCATAGCCCGATTCCCCATTTCTACGAGAGCATTTCGCAGAAAAACATAGTCGATTTTCATAAGAAAAGACTTTGCAGAATACAAAACAGGTCCCCGCTTTGGTAATGACATCATAAAGCAAACACAAAAAATAAGTCTTTCCCGCGGAAGCGGGAATCCATAAGCATTTTTAAACATCTCCCTTATCGCGACCACAATATTTTGTGAAATGCTCTAAAGCTAATAAGAAAGCAGTAATTATCCTCGCCTAAAGAGGCTGTGTCACAATTAATCGTTAATTGTTTTACAGACTGTTCTTTGACAAAAAAATATGGCAAAAGCCAGGAAACT
>JANQFE010000128.1 GCA_028278025.1 Thermodesulfobacteriota bacterium
GAGCAATTGAAAAAAGTTCTATATATCAATGCTGCAAGAATATCTGTAGTGATTTTCAAGCCCCCCTATAGGGGGCTTCCTGAAGCCGAGCCTTTTAGGCGAGGATAGTTACTCAACGTGAATTTTTTTGAATAGAAACAGTTTTCGCGAAAGTGTCCGGAAAATGTTGAACTGCTCACCTGCTTTAAAATCATTCCAGCCAAGCCAGCCGAAAAGGCTTGCGTATAACCCTAACAATAATGCCATCACAGCTCCCAGGGCGTGAGCACTCCACAAGCGGAAAAACCCTGCAAAGCCAAAATGTTTATAATAATATTTATAATCGCTTTGCAGTTGAATATCTTCCATTACCTGTCGGCAGGCATATGTGCTACCCCCCCAGACATGTATAACCCTGGCCTCAGGAACACAAAAATTTTTCCATCCCGCCTGACGTATTCGCAACGCCCAGTCAACCTCTTCACAATACATAAAAAAACGATCATCGAGAGGGCCCACCTGTTCAACGGCTTTTCGTCTAACCAGGAAACAGGCTCCGCGGGGTCGCTCTATTTCAACAGGGCCGGCAAGGGGCTGCAGTTCGTTACGTTTCTTTTTTACTTGCTTGTCCCTGTTTTTCTTTCGAACATTAGCCACGATGGATTTGAAATCCCGCCGGCGCGGTTTTACGACCCAATTTGCCCGCTCCCTGGCTGTTCGAAAGCTCATGTATGAAACCTGCAGTCGTCCATCGGGGTAGATCAGCTGAGGACAGCATATGCCGCATTCTTCTTTCTTGTCCATAAAATGGACCAGTTTTTCTAAAGCGCGTTCAACAATAACAGTATCAGGGTTCAGCATAAGAAAATAACGTCCCTGTGCACGGGTTAATACCTGGTTATTAGCTGCTGCAAAGCCTCTGTTTTTCCGGTTCCGGATCAGGGCAACCTGCGGGAATTCTGATGTAACCATTTCTGCAGATCCGTCCCGGGAATTGTTGTCAACTACAAAAACCTCAAAGGGAATCCCCGCTGTTTCTTTAAAAACAGAAGAAAGGCAATCGCGCAAAAGCTCCCTGGTATTAAAACTTACAATGCTTATTGAGAGATCAATGTGGCTCATAGCATGTTTGCATGACTTGTTATCTAAAGGAAGGAAACGCCTGAAGACGAATCAAGATGTTTTATAGCTTTTCGTTCTTTGCATAAGGATTCTGCTGCCGTTTTCCAGCAACAAATATATCAACCCAAAGGAAGCAGCCCCACCCAGCACAACCATAACCAGGCCAAAAATCCGGGTTGTGTTACAAAACTGCCCCAGCAGCAGTACACAAACCACAAGCACGGCTGAACTGAAAATCACGTTGCGCAGAGCCTTAACAATATCCCAGAGGCTTAACTGAATAAATTTATATAAATAAGAAATGTCAATACCAAGGATGATAACCTGGGTGAGCAGCAGGGCCCACAGATATCCTTTAAAACCGAAATAAAAGCCGCCTAAAAGCACGCAGGGAACTCTTATAACAAGGTATTTCAGCAGTGAGAGTTTCAGGTTAAGCTTTACAGCACCCATACTCCTGAACACCGTACCCGGCGTGCCCCCGATAACCGTAATCAGTATAAATACACACAAAAAGTTAAGCGGCTGTACTGCCCCGTCCCATTTGGTACCGAAAAACAGGTGAAACGCTTTATCGGCAACCAGCATCAGCCCGCAGGCGACCGGGAAAATGACCAGCGCGGAATATCTGATCTGCTCCAGATAGTAACGCTTTATTCTGCCGGCATCCTCCTGGATACCGGAAAAAAACGGAAAAAAGACTTTTTTAAATATTTCATTGATTGGCTTCAAAACATTATTGGTTAAAGAATTGGCAAAGACAAAATAGCCGACAATTGCCGGGGCAAAAAGACCGCCAAGCAGCAGGGCATTCACCTGGTTGTTACAAAAACCTACTATGCGGTTTAGAACATCATAGCCGCCAAACCCGAACAGGTCTTTAGCCGCCTGCCGGCTTACAACAACCCGGGGGTTCCACGGTTCCATACTTCTTACAATACACAGGCGCACCAGTGAGCTCACAATACCCATCCCGGCAATGCTCCAAACGCCAAAACTATTGAATGCCATCACAATCCCGCTGGTGCCTCCACAAATTGTACCAATGAGATTTACGGTAAATATCTGTTTGAAGCGCAGTTGTTTCTGCAGGCGAACCTTATGAATAAAAGCCAGGGGGCTCCACAGAAGCGTTAGGCTGATGGCCATACAAAGCGGGGCTAAAATATCCTGCTTGTAATACCAGGCAGCCAGCGGTGCCAGGCCAAAGACAACAATACAAAAACCTGCCCAGCTTACACACAGGTTGAGCCAGTAGGCTGTATGCCAGTGCTCATCTTTCAGGTTTTTATCTTTTCGCTGGATAAGGGCAACCCCGATACCCATGTCTGTATAGGAAGTAATCAGGGCAACAAAAGCACCGGCCATCCCTATCAGGCCAAAATGTTCGGGCAGCAGGTAATACACCAGCGCCAGCTGCACCAGCATATTGATGCTCTTGTGGCTTACCACCCCGGTGCTTTTCCAGGACAGTCCGCGGATTACTTGCTGTTTAGTAAATAGTGACATTAGGGCTGTTGAAAAACATCCACATTGGTCTTTTTCTTAGCTTTCCCGCTGCAGGCTGCTAAAAATTCTTTCCAGGTTGGGGTTAGCAGATCGGGCTGGAAAAATCAGATACTTGTTCAAATACATTTCAAGAAAGCTGTTCAGGTTGTTTTTTTCCTCTTCGGTCAAGGGGCCGCCTGCAAGCATTTCGGTAAGCTGGGCAGCCTCCTGAATATCCCGGGTAAATCCAAAATGACTGTAATGGGCTGCGCCCATGGTTAAAACTGCTTTTCCTTTCAATCCGGCCTCAAGGCCCATCTTGGATATAAAGCTGATCACCGTATCACTCATGTCAATAAGGTAGTTAACATCCGTATCTCCTGCAGCCACATAAACATTCTCCGGCAGTGTTTCATCCCCGAGGGCCTGTTTATACTTGCCGCGGATCTTCACAATCAGGTTCCAGTCCGGCGGCAGATGACGGCTGAGTGCTTTTATTATTTGCAGTTCAGTCAGTCCCTTCATACACCCCTTAATGTTAACCTCGTTGCGTATACGGGAAAGCGCATAGAGAAGGTTTTTGCCTTTAGCGGGTTTTTTAAAATCTCGACCGGTCTGGTTTTCCATCAGGTGCTGCTGAAGACCACTAAGAAGTTTTCTGCTTTCCCCTGAGAGCGGCTGTGCTTCAAGACTTACCTGCTGCAGTTCGGAATCATCTGTTTCCGTAGAATAGCGGTCAAGCATGACAGAACCTTTAATAAAGCCCCTGTCGCTGACCCATTGAGGACATTTTAGATAATCCCAGGCAAAGCTGCTGATGGTATTGGCGTGAATCCCGTGAGCAATCAGTCCGTCATAGCGGTAGCGCCGGTTGCATTTGATAATATCAAAAACTCTGAGATCATAAGCTCCTTCCGGTATTTTTTCTCCCTGCTTTAAAAACCGGTGAGCCGGTTCTCGGTAACTTTCAATGGCAATCTGTTTTTCTTTTGTAAGTACCGGACATGTTTGCAGCAGTTTTATGTGCAGGCTTTTGTTTTTAGAAGCAGAGTAACTCGTCGGCTCGATTAAAAGAAAGTTGGGATCGTGCTGAAGCTCTTTTATTACATCACTGCCCTCAGAGTCCAGGTGGGTCGGATAGAGGTGACAGGCAAAGCCGTTTTCCAAAAACTTTTTAATAACAGGGGCAATCCAGCTAATGTGTTCTTTATAACAGCAATGTACAAAAAGAATTTTTTTCATTACTAATTTTCAAATGTCGTGCATTCTGATTCTGCCAAAGAGGCTGTAGATTCATAATTCATTTTTTTTAAATAACATTAGTCTGAATTCCTTCTTTTGGGTCGATGATTTACTAATACGATAATCAACCAATGTAAACCCGGGAAATTTTTCTTCAAACAAATCAGACGCCCAGACAAAACCGTCAGTAATCCTAACAGAGGTACCGTAAGGCTCACGGAGAAGAATGTATTTCCCCGCAAACTGTGACATTAAAGTATACACTTCTTCAATGATATCCCTTCCAAGATGCATTAAATGATCCGATGATAGCAGCAAATCTGCTTTTCGTTTGCTGTAGACTTCTTTTTTCAAAAAATTAAAAGTGTCTTGTTCATAAAATGTAAGAACCTTCTTAAGTTCATCATCCATATAATTAAAACAGGCCGCTTTGCTTAAATCATTGCCGCTGTAAGAAATATCCTTTAGGTTAAATTTCTGTTTTATATAAAGCAGGTTTCTCCCGCTTCCACATCCAATTTCATGAACTGAAGAAACCATGGATATTATATTATTTGCATCTACAAAAGAAATCAGTTCTTGTGAATTTTGATGTAATACTTCGCGATGAGCAATCTTATCTTGATACTGTTCTTCTTTGTTCTTTTTCAACCAAATTTCTTTCAGTTTCTCGTTGCGCAGTTCGTTTTTTTTCTTTAGAAACTTCTTTATAGGTTTTATTATAATGTTAATAATTACACCTCCTTTTTAATTGTTTTTTTCAGGTTTTTTTTATCAATAAATTCTTTTATGACCAGCAAACCGACCCGCTCCCCGATCAGCCGGCCCCGACGGATAAATGCACTGCGGGTGACCGTGCCAAGGCCGTTAATGGCCCGGTAGGTGGGCTCGCGCCGTTCATGGGGCAGCCAGTCTCCGATCATGGCAAACTCACCCTGCTCGTTTTTGCGCCACAGGTTGTAATACTCTTTAACAGCCGGGAAGACCGTGTCCATATCCTTATACTGAATGTCCTGGAGGAGTTCTTTAAAAAGATTATCAGGGCGTACTTCAAAAGCATAGTTTACGTACAGAACCAGCTCAGGAAACGTTCCGGCTGCTTCGATTTCCCTGAGGGAAAACTGCAGAACATCCTCCAGGGTAGCCTTGTCCGGCATCAGGGATGCTGGCCGTGGAATAAACGCTAGGCCTTTTTTTTCACAATACTGCTTTACATCAGGCGTCTCTGAAATAATAAAAACTGAATCAACAAATCCCGTATTATTAAGATCGGCAATAAGCCGGTTCATTTTCTGTGAATCAAAATTTTGCAGCACCGGGCATATGGCGGTAACAGGCACCTGCTCCGGCTGCATGCTGGGGGGCAGGCCGTTAAGCATCGGCTCGATGCCTTCCAGGACAGACACCGTATTTTTTAGCCGGGTTGGATTCAGGTTCTGATGAATCCCGTGGTGGTGATATACAACCGCATCCGGTTCATATAATATCTTTAATCCCTTCTCGGTTACCTGTTTGGCCCACAGGCGGTCCTCAATATTGGTAGCCTGTTCATCAAAGGGGTATTGTTCCCACACACTGCGCCGGATGGCACTGTTGGCATTATGGAAAAAATAGTCTTTGACCTGCACCCGGCGGTCAAGGCCGAAGGTAATCAGCAGGTCGCGCTTGTCGGCATCTGAACTGCTTGACAGGGGTACCTGGCGGCCGTAAACACCGGCAATGTTTTGATCCTCAAATCCGCTTATAAGGATTCCCAGCCAGCTTTCATCTTGCGGGATACAGTGTGCTGAAAGGCATACGATAAATTCTCCCGAAGAGACTTCTATGCCCCGGTTGAGTGCCGCCCCGGGTAAATAGTGATCTATGGAAATAATTTTCACTGCGCCTGAGCGTTCAGCTATCTGCCGGGTTGCGTCCTGACTGTGATTGTCAACCAGGATAACTTCAAAGTCCTGCTCCTGCTGCGCATGGAGCATGGTCAGGCAATGCCTGATCCATTTTTCTTCATTTTTAGAACGTATAATAATTGAAATCTTAGGCATCTTTCCAATCCACCATGGTAAAGTCCAGCAGTGTATCAGGCGCTATGTCCTGTACTGCCTTTTTCCCTAAAATCTTATGGGCATCCTTGGGCTGAATGCCTGTACCCGGATTTTTATAGGTAATCATATCCTGGGTAATTATTGTTCCCGCTGGAATGCTCCGTGTGCTGATCATGGATACATGATATTTTTTGCGGGTAATCCACTCCGTCTCAGAGATTTCTTTACTGCCGGTACCGAATGTTTTTTCAATGGTTCTGATATCCCGTACCATTGAAATCAGCTCATGGGGCTCAAGTGATATTTTATGATCAAAGCCCTGCAGGGTCTTATCAAGGGTAAAGTGGCGCTCAACCGCTACTGCTCCGAGAGCCACTGCTGCAAGGGTTGGCAGATAGCCCAGTTCATGGCCTGAATACCCTACCGGGATACCGTACCGATTGCTCAGTACCCGCATAAGACTCAGGTTTGAGTCTTCAGGCGGCTGGGGATAGGAAGAGACACAGTGCAGCATGATCAAATCGTTTTCCGCTTTTCTAAGCGCGGCAAGTGCCTGGTCAATTTCATTAAAAACACACATGCCTGTTGAGAATATAATCTTTTTCTTTTTCGCGGCTACATATTCCAGCAGCGGCAAATTAGTGATTGAGTGGCTGGCGAGTTTATAAATCTGAAGATCAATCTCTTCCAGGAAATCTACCGATTGCTGGTCAAAGGCGGTGCAGATAAAGTCAAGGCCCTTGTTTTCAGTATATGCTTTTAACTCAAGGTACTGCTCCTGTGAAAATTCAAGGGCCTCACGTATCTGCCGGTAGGTCGCGCCCAGCAGGGGGAAACGGTCATCGCGGGCATCAAGTACGGATTCTAAAGCCAGGGTATCAACATTGCGCTTTTGAAACTTCACTGCGTCGACCTGGGCAACAACTGCTACATCAATAAGCTGCTTTGCCAGATCCAGTGAACCGTTATGATTGAGCCCGGCTTCGGCAATAATATAGCATGTGTTCTGATCAGTCATTGTGCTTTTCTCCTCATAAAAAGGTTCGAGGATTCAAGGGGCCGAGGGTCCTGGGTGATAAGATCCTCAAACCTCTTTATCTTTTCACCTTTTTGTCTTTTGGTCTTTTTGCTTATGAGCCTGTTAAAAAGTCCTTCAGCATCTTCACGGCATGGCCGTATGCAATATACTGTCCTTCTACGGTCATGCCGCCGATATGCGGTGTTATGAGCACCTGGTCGCTTTCCAGGGCATATTGCAGCACCGGGCTTTGCTCTTTAGCAGTAATTTCTGCCGAAAGAACATCCGTAGCATAGAATGCCCTCTTGTTCTTCTTAAGGAACACCACCAAATCTTCCTCATTAACTACATCACCCCGGGCAGTATTGATGATGAGCACATCCGGTTTCATGTAACCAAACCAGGAGCGGTTTATCATTGCGTGGGTCTCATCAGTTACGTGTACATGTATGCTGATCACATCTGCTGCGGTTAGCAGATCTGCACTGTTCTTAACCTGAATTGTTTTTTCGTCTTCCACCTTCTTATAGGGGTCATAGACCAAAACCCGGGCTCCAAAAGCAGTGCAGTAGGAACTGTACAGCGTTCCCAGTCTGCCATAACCGATAACTCCTACGCTGAGGTGGTTAAGCTGGCGGCCTATAAACGGCTCATAATCCCACCCGCCGGCTTTAACCGACTGCCACCCCTGGGGGATTTTGCGCAGGGCGGCCATGGTCAGAGCAAAGGCATGTTCGGCTGTAGAGCTGATTCTATTAATAACCTCGCGCTGCTCGGTTAAACAGAGAACTGCTATATCACGCTCTCGGGCATATTTTTTATCAATATGGTTCGTTCCGGTTGAGGCCGTGCAGATAACGCTCAATCGGCCGGCCGCTGCAAGTACCTCGCTGCCGAGAAAAACGTTTGATTTGTTCGGGTTGGTAAAAACGGCATCACAGGCGGGAATTTCCTGTATTACCTCCGCGGATGTTGCCTCGGGAAGATAGATAACCTCTGAGAATGTTTCCAGTTCAGTATAAAGGTCTTGAATGTGGCGAATGGGAGTAATAACAAGCACACGGGGTTTAGGCATTTGTGTGTTCCTCTAAGTAAGACCTTGGGTTCTGTTTGATCAGCTCTTCAGCCACGAGCAGGTCAATGGGTGAATCGATATTAACCGAAAGGCGGGCAACCATGAGATAGGGTCGGCTGTTTGGGGTGCCATAGCGTGCACGGGTTTTCAGCAGCACATCCTTTTTGATGGCATAGATTGCTCCATTTCTTATGTAGGCCGGCGGCCGCAGGTCCTGCCGCCGGTTTTCCGG
Organism: Thermodesulfobacteriota bacterium; assembly: GCA_028278025.1. Taxonomy (GTDB): domain Bacteria; phylum Desulfobacterota; class WTBG01; order CAIYCZ01; family CAIRTM01; genus JANQFE01. Next base: position 8,199 of record JANQFE010000128.1, read on the forward strand.
TTTTTCATAAACACAAAAATCCACCAGGCAGTCATCAATAATTTTTTTGACCCTCATGGGGTGGTGGTCTTCCAACTGCACAACCGAAATAACCGAATCAGCCCCAGTGTTGTACAGTTTTTCAATAACTGCATCAATATCTGCATGTGTTTTCATAGGATTGGTACACATGAGTTCCAGTACAAAGTCATACGTTTTGTCCCGGTTTTCTTCCATCCACCTGACAGCCTGCATGAGGGCATCAGCAGATGTGGCCGTATCAGAGGCAAGCTCTCTCGGGCGCTGAAAGGGGGCCTGGGCTCCATAATGCTCTGCACATGCGGCAATTTCATCATCATCGGTCGAGACAATGTAGTTATCAATATATTGTGAGCGTTTGGCCTCTATAACCGTATAGGCCAGTAAAGGCAATCCGTTAAGAGGTACAATATTTTTTTGGGGAATACTTTTACTGCCGCCTCTTGCCAGGGTAACCGCGAGAACGGTTTTATCACCTATCATAACATTTAAATCCTTTTACCTTTCTCCTTGCACGTTTAACCTTATCAACATACAGCTTCGCCCTCTCAGTTACAGGGCCCGCCTGACACAATGCTTTGAATTTACTATGTTTTTATCTGCTGCCCGCCCAAAGCCGACCGTATGCCGCTATATCCTTTCCGGGCAAAACATTCGGCCTATTGTAATTTTACTTCCCAGATTAATATATGCGGCCTTTGTTTCAGTCTGGACTCAAACTCTTTATATTCAGCCCTGGTTAAAACCAGGGGCCGGATTTTGCGTTTAATATAACGTTCAGTTTTTCTGCTCAGGTCATTAAGGTGATACTGGTCGATAGTACCTACCAGCAAAAGATCGATAATGCCCGTGTCTTTGCCCTCAGCATAATCATCTATTAAATAGGCCCGCTCAAGGTCTCCGAGCCTGTTTACAATACCCTCTATGACTTGATCTATGCCCATAACTTTGCTTACCATTGAACGCAGCTCAGGAAACAAAGGATGTTCCTTATTGGCTTTATAGTAGACCTGACGCCCATTTTTTTCTGAAGTAAGCAGATTGGTTTTGGTGAGCTGATTAAGTTCTTCCCGCACGGCATTTGTTGATAGACTGAATTCTTTAGCCAGCTCCCTGAGATATGAAGTAGTCCTGGGATTAAAGAAAAACCTTACCAGCAGCTTGATTCTGGTTTTTGATGAAATTATGCCTTCAAATAAGTCCTTCAAGAATGACTCCTTTTTGAGTAGTTTTACTACTCTTATCGTATCAAATCCTTTGTTTGTCAAGCACTTTTTTATACTGCTCAAGTGCGATTTACCGATTATCCTAGGGGAAATATGCCCGGGAAAGGCTCAAAAAAGAGTGGCGGGCGTGAAAACATTGCCACAATGCGGTCTATCGTTTTGAAAAAACTTAACAATTTTATTTGTCGGCTAACCCGGAGGGCACCAGTAATTATCCTCACCTAAAAGGCTCGGCTTCAGGAAGCCCCCTATAGGGGGGCTTGAAAATCACTACAGATATTCTTGCAGCATTGATATATAGAACTTTTTTCAATTGCTC
>JANQFE010000131.1 GCA_028278025.1 Thermodesulfobacteriota bacterium
AAAACCACAGGGCAACTGCGTCTGGAATACAGGCTCTAGAGCTGAAAGCAACCGAACTGCTCAATTTTGATGCAGTCCCAATTGCCAGGCGCATATCAATGATGGCGTAACGGCATGCTAACAGAAAATTTTGCCGGAATTGGGACACGCTCTATACTAATAGTCGTTCCGGCGAGCATGTTGCCCGCAGCAATCAAGCAGGTGCGAGCCCAGCTCACTCCCAATGTTAATTGTCCAAAAGCACTAGTAGCTTCCGATTATTCCGGTGAGCGCATAGCCGCAGACTGACCGCTGATAGCCATGCATAATGCGGGCTAGCCCTTCTGTTCTTCCTGCCAGGGATATACCACCCGTGAATGAAATGCAGCTTCAATTGAATCAACAAGTGCTTTGACAATCTGTGCAAAATCGCGCGTTGAAAGGTCACATTCATCAAACTGTCCGTCTGCAATTCGTTTTTCAATCAAATGACGAACCATTTTTTCTATCTTATCACGGGTGGGTTCCCGAATTGACCTGGAAGCCGCTTCAACTGCGTCGACAATCATCAGAATTGCCGCTTCGATTGTTTGCGGTTTCGGCCCCGGATATCTGAAGGCCTTCTCCGGCAGTACTTTACCCCTGTTCCTTACCGATTTTTCATAGAAAAATTCTATCAGCTGGGTTCCATGATGTTGCTCGATCAAGTCAATAACAACATCAGGCAACCCTGCATCCTGCGCAAGCTTTCGGCCGTTCTTGACATGGTCAACTATTATCTTAGTGCTTTTTTGCGGATCAAGATCATCATGGGGGTTTTTGCCGCCGAATTGATTTTCCACAAAAAGTTTGGGATAGACCATTTTGCCGATGTCATGATAATAGGCCCCTATACGCAGGATAAGGGTGTTTACCCCTCTAATAGATTCGGCCACACTCTGCGCAAAATGAGCTACGCTCATGGTATGCTGATACGTACCGGGGGTTTTAGTTAAAAGATCCCGCAAAAGCGGATGTTGCAGATCAGTATAGCGGTTAAGTTTGAACGTGGAAGCAGTATGACGACTTAAATGAAGAAACGGCAGAGAAAGCAGGGCTAAGGGTCCGGCAAAAACACCTCCCGCAAATGCCCACCCTATGGTGCCCAGCGCCTGTGGGCTAAAAGCATCTAACAATGTATCAAAGCCTGACAGAGGTACGGCATTTCCCCAATCAACTGAAATAAACATTACAAAAAAGGCATTGATACCCCCTAAAGCCAGTGCAAGAATTAAGATATGCATCCTCTTTTGAACGCTTGCCGAAGCCAGTATCGCCACCAGACCGCCAAAAGAATAAAACAGCAGGATATCGAAGGTACGTACTGCACAAAGAACTACTAAGGTAGCAGCCATCAAGGTGGTGAAAACAGCGGTAACCCTCTCCTGGTTTAGGAGGACAAGCAACAGGGGCAAAATGGCCATAGGCAGAACATAGACCGGGGCAGGAATAAATACAAGACATGCTTTCATAAAAAAAGTGTTCAGTATCAGCATAAAAACATGCAACCCAACAGGGGGCCCATTTCTTACCAGAGGTGTCAGAATCTTTAAAAGAAACAGATTATAGAGCACTATACTAAACACTAAAATAATCAGCATGTTTGATCCGGTCTTTAAGAAACTGTGCTTCTCGTTCTGGTAGGCTGTAAGCAAGAGCACATCCCGCTCATCCAGCACTTTCTGAAACGGAACAAGTATTTCACCAGATTCAAAAGGAATCACCTCAGAAGGGTACCGTTGAATTATCTCCTCAATACGCCTGTCGTTTTCTTCCTGGTCATACTGCAGGTTCGGCACAATTACAGCAAGTGCTGTCCTGACAACCGGATCCAGAAGCTCTTCATCAATCTGCCAGAACAGCTGTCTGATTTTACTCCCCAGAATAGTTTTAGCATCTTCCAACGTTATAACATCATCTACCGGATACACTACTATTCCGGCAGGAGCAGGATAGAGCACATCAATTGCGGCCTTGCCCTCCAGCGGCAGAGGGTCCTCTACGATACTTCGCTGCAGAATTGATTCTTCGATTGTCAGAACACCATCTATCAGCTTTGCTACATTAGGGTACCAGAGAAGTTTTGCCGCTGTTTCCCATGGCACTTCCACACCAAACTCACTTTGTATGTATTTGGCAAGCTCTCTGCCGGATTGCTTTTGCCCCTGCAATTCGGTAATTTCTTGCATGAGAGCCTCCATTTTTACCCTCACTGCATCAGCCGTGTCCGGAACATAAGAGTATAAAGGAACATATTGAGAAACAGCCCTCTTGCGTTTCTCCCCAAGTGCCTTTTGCTGGTCGAAGTTAAACGGCTGGTAGCAACGCAGTGTGAGGGCAGCAATCTTGCCGGGTTGTGGGGGTAAAAAAAACAGATAGATATCCTCAATGTAACAGGCCACAAGGGAAATAAGAATGAGCAGGATATTAAGAAATAATCTCATTACAAAACAACTCCCGCATATATGTCTGCACTCAAATGTTACGTTTTTCTTTATTTAGCAGTTGCAGAATGGCACAGACATTTTATACAGACGAACTGTCCGCTTAGAAGAAAATCGAATGTTGCGGTATCCCCTCACACAGCTTCAACATTTATTTTATCAATCCAACCGCCGGTAACAGTCGGTTCGAGAGCAAGGGCGGTGCGAGCCGCCGATGTTGCAGCCGGCCGTTAATAGTCATAAGTAATGCGGGCTATGTACCCGTGCGAAAATCATCAATAGTTTTGCCCCGAATACATTCAGCCAGTTCCCACACGTAATTGTACAGGTGCAATCCCTTTGAAGAAGCTACTATTTCACCATCCTCAACACCAATTTCAGCAGCAATATACTCCTTCATGAGCTGTATGCCCGCCAGATTTGCCGGAAAACCGGCCCATAAATCCCATGAGCGAAAATAAACCACAAAATGGAGTTTGCCGTCCTGTATCCTGGTGTCGATATGGCGCAAGCAAGGCGGGTCCTGCAACAGCATATCAGTGGGATGGGCTACCTGCAAAACCATCTGATTAGTGCGCGCGCCTTTGTTTTTGTACATCCAGATCAGCAACTCTATCTGGTTAAGGTAAGTACTATTATCCTCCTGGACTATAATAGAGGAATTATTCCAGATCCCCTTATCCTGAATTAAAATTTCGCTGTTACTCTGGCTATCATAATCCTGATACTCTTTTGGCAAGGGATATTTGCATATTCTTTGACCATAGGTATATGACTCACCTGGTTTAAGTGCCCCGGTCATAAGATAGGGAAGATAATCATCCAGGTAGTCGTCTGCCACCGGATTCGGCAGACTGTACTGTAATGGAATTTGCGGCAGCAAAGGCCGCGAGCCCGGAAATTTTATATGCACGGTTATGTAATCAAATTCCAGTCTTTTCTGTCCGGCAAAAGAACCTGAATCAATAGTAAAATCTCTGCCCACTTCAATACATTTATATATTGTCTGAAACCAGGCATCCGGCAGGGACGTGGCCTCAATGTGAATCGGATTTAATTTTACCGCTTTTGTTGCACTGCTCATTTCAGCCCCCTTGCTAGCAAAGTCTCATCACCCATCACTCGTTACTCATTACTTAAAACCTTTACCATGCTTATATAGCAAGGGTCAAGGTTCATAATGCACTGCATTTCCTCTTTGACACCTGAATGGTATTGGCCTATACTTCTTATACTAGTACTTCTGGACAATTAAAATTATGCTTTCATTCGACGACCCCCTTTGGCTTGAGCTGCAAGGGCGGTGTGAGCGATGTACGATATAGTAACTCCTGGATATTCCAGCGAGCACATAGCCGCAGGCGGTCGAACCGCAGCAGCCTCAAGGGTAAGGCTATGCTTTTTTGAAAAATGCTCTAAAAGTACATATACCGGAAGAACTATATTCATGATTATAGACATCCATACTCATGTTTTTCCATCACATATCAGAAAAAACCGACAGGATTTTTTTGCGTGCGAGCCGGACTTTGCGGCTCTTTACCGCGACCCTGCATCAAAAATGATTGGTGCCGAAGAACTTATCAGGAATATGGACAGGGAGGGGATCGACAAATCGGTTGTATTCGGGTTTCCCTGGCAGCATTACGAAAATTTCAGATCGCATAATGATTATATCCTTGATGCAGTTGAACGCCATAAGGACCGTCTGATAGGTTTTGTAAGTCTTTCCCCACTGGCAAAAGGGGCGGCCAGGGAAATCGAGCGCTGCCTGGAAGCAGGATGTGCCGGTATTGGAGAAATTGCATACTATACAACCTCTCTGAACCAAATCTCCTGTGAAAACTTTAAAACCATTGCAGATGCAGCCCTGCACTACAGGGTGCCCATTATGCTGCACACAAACGAGACCATCGGCCACTGCTATCCCGGCAAAAGCACCACCACCATAAAAGAGCTCTATGATTTTTTAAGCTGTTTCCCCCAAAACAGATTCATCCTGGCCCACTGGGGCGGCGGTATTTTCTTTTATCATCTGATGAAAAAACAGGTAAAAAAAATACTGCATAATGCATGGTTTGATACCGCGGCATCACCCTATCTATATGACAACGATATCTACCAGGTTGCCATAAAAATCCTGGGACCGCAGCGCATACTGTTCGGCAGTGACTTTCCCCTTATAAAACCGGGCCGCTATTTTAAAGAAATGAAAGAAGCCGGTCTCACCCAAGCTGCTATGAAAAAAATCTGCGGACAAAATGCAGCAACACTCTTACATCCGGCAAGTAAATAAAGATAAATATTATTGTTACGTGTTTTTTGACTCCAGTGCCTCTAACACTAACCGCATTGCTTCATTGATTGTTACAAATCGATCGGTATTTGACAGCATTGTACTCTCATCCTGGACATAAGGGGAAGAATCTAATTCATCTCTGCAATTCTCTATAAGGGCACGTGCCGATTGCATTGTTGTTTCAAGGTGAAACTGCAACCCCACAATACGATCATGCATTATAAATGCTTGGTTTTTACATGCATCGCTTGAGGCCAAAAGGACTGCCCCTTGCGGAATTTCGAAAGTATCGCCATGCCAATGAAACACTTCCATGTGATCAGGTAGCGCTGTCGACAAAATAGTATTGCCGGCTGCGGGTGTGCGTTTGATATCAAACCACCCGATTTCCTTATACTGGTTTTTGAATACTTTTGCACCCAAAGCATCTGCGATAAACTGGGCACCTAAACATATGCCTAGAACAATTTTTTCACAATGAATTGTTTCTCTGATAAAAGTTTTCTCTGCTTTCAGCCAGGAGAAATCATCTTCATCATATATGCCCATAGGGCCGCCCATAACGATTAACCAGTCTAAATCTTGTACCGAAGGTAATTGATCACCTTTATACAAGTGCGTAGCCGTTATTTCATGTCCTTTGGCTCGCAGTATCGGCTCAAGGCTGCTTAACCCTTCGAAGGCTACATGCTGTAAATAATGAACTTTCAAAATAGTCTCCAGATATAATCTGCTGCAAACCGGTAATGGGACGATTATATATATATGCCCATACCTGTAGAAAATCACCATGCTTCAAGACTGCTTTGACTTTACCTCTCTTATATAAAAATATATTCCTTTTCAGTGTTCATGCTTCAGATTCCTTTTGCAAACGTATTAGCTCATCCGCTCATTCCCTCGTTGTGCCTCTGCTCTGAGTATAAGAGCGCCGCTGATGATGATTAAAAGTCCGCCTACAATCGTTTTAACAGTCGGTACCTCCCTATAGAATAAAAATCCCAGTACGACAACAATTACCGGTTCAGAGTATGCCAGGATACCTGCATGCTGCGCCTCCACAGTAATTAAACCTTTCAGATACAGAAACACTCCCAGCAGACACACAATAAAGGTATACGCAATCAGGAGCATCAGGCTTTCAAGGTTCATGCTGAAGGCAAAGCCTTTCAAAAAAGGTGCAACAATGATCGCGGTTAGAACACATTGAAAAAACAGAATGACAAAGGGCTGATAATGCTGGACCAGCCTTTTGCTCACCAGGATAGATAGACCATAAAAAAGTCCTGACAGGGAGCCATAGATAATGCCGGCCAGATGCTGGCTGCCGATGGCAATGCCTTTGGCTGAAGCAATCAAAAACAGACCGCTCATGGAAATGACAAGGGATATAACCGTAATCCGCTCAAGTTTTTCCTTAAGAATTATGGGTGCAAGCAGGGCGGCGAAGATAGGGGCCGTGTAATGGGTCAGCACGGCGTTAGCCATGGTTGTTGCCTGATAGGCCTTATAATACATATATACATTTGCAAAAACAAACAGGGCCGAGAGTATCAACCAGAGCAGATATTTTTTAACAAGCAGATCCTTCAGTTTTCCGGACCCGGCATAATAAAAAATGAGTATAAGCGCCGTAAAAAGTGATGTGTGGAAAATAATTACCGTAGGCGGCAAGTCGATATACCGAACAAAAGGCCCGATCCAGGAAAACAGAAACATTGACAGGGTAATCAGCAGCCCGCCTCTAAGATGCTTGTTCATATATATTTATAACTAAAAAAATTCTAGTAATTATTCTCATCCACAGGACAAAGTTGTAGGAAATTCCGCAAAAGGGAGCGCAACAATTTCCACCGATATTAATGAAGCTTTGATTTAAAAAGAAAATGTTGTTTGGTTTATAAACTTACTAAAAGATACCATATATGATAAAGGGCTTTACTATAATAGGTAATTGTCGGGGTTGCAAGTACAATTGATCACAGATTTTCATCCAGGAGACTGTCGGGGAACCTCCCCCCCGCCACGTCGGGATGGGCAACCTGCATCTGAACATTTCCCGCCGGCCTCCTTGTGTGCAGGTTCTCCGACACACTCTTAGTGTCACATTTAAATTTGTGGATTGTGCTTAAGCTGGATGGAAAAGGTCAACAGATAAAGGACCTGGGGCTGGAAAACCTCAAACAATAATCACTCTTTTGTATGTAATAACCTGTGATGTTTGTCCAGAGAGCGTGACAGACAACCAGCCGGCCAGGTAGGACGTCTGGTTGTCTGCGATAGTCTGCGTGGTTCTGCGCTTAGCCGATTAACATTCTTTTCAGCGGTTTTTACTCAACTGCATATCGTTTTCTATCCTTAAGCTCAGCCCTTTTACCGTTATTCCAGCTACCCACCTTGCTGTAATACCCGGTGACCCTCGTCATCTGTTCTACAAGAAGCCCCCTGCTGATTGCATCTAAAACATCTTCTGATGACATGTGTTCGAGTTTCTTAAAAGTAATCGCGGTAGCACCTTCGGGGTTATTTTGATACCACAGAAGGCCCGGGTTCCGCAGCAGTATTTGTTCATGTTCATGATCAATTGCACATTCAAGATGCGGTCTGTCTTCCAGAAAATTATTAAGTTCTTGTAAAGTCATAGTACCCTCCTCGCGATAATAATTATTTTTTTACTAAGCAATAATGATAATTATTATCGGTTCTGTCAATAAAAAAATTAGAAAAAAGTTATTTTTTTTTAAAAAGAAGGGAACATAATTTACAATCTGTCTTTTTATAGTCATTTATATACACTTTTTTGACAGTTTTTTTCAGTAAATGTCCCTTTAGTTCTGCCGGGGATGTATTATAACTATATGAATTTGCTTTTTTATTATTTTGCACCCATCTGATTTCCATTGAAAGTTATTTTTTCAATTATATAAGATTTTTTCTCCCTGCATGACTTGTCGGAGCTTGCGTATGTTTTCAGGGTAGATGTATAATTAAAAAATTAAATATACTGTTAACCTTTTTTAAGGAGGTCAATATTCATGGAAAAAACCATATGCGTCAAAGTATCACATCGAAGAAAGCGTGTAGTTTTAGTGCTTATTATTTTGCTGGGTTTTTGGTGTCAGCAAGCATGCGCTGACACCCTTACGCCCCAAAATTGGTCTCCAACCTGGGTTAATCCAGCCTGGGACCGACCGGCAAATATGGTTTTAGACCGGCAGATTAGCGTTCCCGGAGATATAGAGCTTACCCAGATACTCGACCCTGTCACGTGCAGCGGCTGTCATAGTGATATTTATAATCAGTGGCAAGGCAGCATGCATGGGCTTGCCCAGCAAGATCCGGTTTATCAGGCCGCAGCAAAGCTGTTTCTTGCTGAGGCGCAGGCATCCGGTGATACAGGTGCCATTGAAGAAGCACGCAGCTGTGTTCGCTGTCATACACCTGTTGGGCATCTTTCAAAAACAATAGAGACCTCGGATGGAAATTTTAATAGTTTTTCCGCTGATGACCAGCGCGACGGTATTTTTTGTGATTTCTGCCACACTGTAAAGGCAAGTGCCGGCATTGGCAATGCTCCTTTTATTGTTGACCCCGGGAAAAACAATCCCACCCCCGGAACCAAGTGGGGACCGCGCGGTGATGCTCCCCCGACCGGCACCCATGACAGAGAGTTTTCAGAGCTGCATACACGCTCTGAAATGTGCGGCATGTGCCACGACGTAACCCATACGCTTAACGGCACCCCTCTTGAAAGGACCTATACGGAATGGCGTGAGAGTCCCTATAATACGGGAGACCCCTCTACTACGGTTTATTGCCAGGACTGCCATATGCGCCAGAAGCCCGGTGTGCCGGCAACCGGTTCAACCGCACGTCCTGACAATCCGGGCCAGTCCAGCCCTGCCGGACCCGAACGCCCCCATATCTACGTACATTATGTGGTCGGCGGCAATGCTGCCGTTTCTTCAAATGAGACCATAAAACAGATGGCCGTTGAACGCCTGCAAAACTGTGCCGAAGTTGAAATTGAAGCACCGGACAGCCTGGAGGCTTTTACGGCAACAAGTATCAAGGTACGTGTTACAAACACGGGTGCAGGTCACTACCTGCCGACAGGACTGAGCGAAGTCAGGCAGATGTGGCTGCATGTTATCGTGGAAAGTTCACGTGGAGAAATACTTTTTGAATCCGGCCGGGTCGATACAGAAGGTACTATTGATCCGAATGCCAGAATGTATAACATTGTACTGGCCGACAAAAATGGTAACCATACAGCCAATGTTGCCCTGGCTGACCATGTGGAATCAGATAACAGAATTCCTCCCAAAGGTTGTACTACAGAAACATTTACTATGGGGCTGCCGGTTAAGGCGCTTCGAGGTATTACCATTACGGCAACACTTAAATACCGCAGCGCTTCCCAGTCTCTCATAAACACCCTCCTGGAGGGTGCCGCCCCGACGCTGCCCATTATTGACATGGCCTCAGCCACAAAAAGCGTTCAAAGGTGAAACGTCATGATTATTGATATCCATACCCATCTGTTTTCAAAGGGCTGGCTGCCCCGCCAATTTTTTCACGGCGTTGCCCGCTTTATTACCCATGAATTTGCCAAACAGGGTATTTATCAAACAAATGAAGAGGTGGGCGATGCGATGATTGAGTCTACCAGTGATCCTGAGGGTGTCATGCTGCTTGATCAAATGGATGATGCCGGAATTGACCGAAGCGTGGTGTTTCCGGTTGATTTCGGGCTGGCTCTGGGTGACCCGGAAGTCTCTATTGAAGACGTTAACCAAAAAGTTGCTGCGGTTGCCCGCAAACATGCTGACCGGCTGACGGCATTTGCCAGTGTTGACCCCAGGCGCCCGAATGCCCTTGAGATTTTTCAAAAAGGCGTGGAGTCTTGGGATATGCAGGGCTTAAAGCTGCACCCCTGCTCTGGGTTTTATCCCAACCAGGAAGAGGTGTACCCTCTGCTGGAAAAAGCCGCTGATTGGAAACTGCCGGTCATTATTCATTCAGGTTCCATGATGGTTCCGCTCAGAAGCAAGTATTCCCAGGCAGTCCATTTTGATGACCTGGGGGTTGATTTTCCCGACCTGCCTATCATTGCAGCCCATGCCGGCGGTTTGTTCGGCTACCCCCAGATGCTTTCCATTATGAACATCAAGCTGAACTTTCTGGTAGACATTTCAGCCTGGCAGATGATGGCCCTGAAGAATTACCCCATGTTCTGCAGAGCGCTGCGGGATTTTATAGATTTTACCGAGCCGGAACGGATACTGTTCGGAACCGACAGCCCCTCATTCTGGTCGATGATGTCAAACAGGGACTGGGTCGATCTTATAAAAAATCTCCCCTGCAATGCACCGGACGGCATCACGTTTAGCGAAAAAGAGGTTAATGCAATTTTAGGCGGCAACGCCCAAAAACTTCTAGATCTGTAAACAAAAGTGATGATCTATAATACCCTTACTGTACAAATCTCGCCCGGCTCTATCTTAAGGGGAACACCGCCGGCTTTCTCCGTAAATCCTTCCCATGTCAGCTTGCACCACTTCCGACATACATCATTCCAGGTGATTGTATAAGTTCCTAGCCCGCATTATTCGTCAGCATATAGTGAACACACTATCTCCTAGTGTTTACTACAGAGAAACCTTTCGGCACGCCTGCAGCCTGCGGTATTGGGTTGAGCTGCAAAGGCGGTGCGAGCAATGCCTGGTCATCAAGAAAGCAGCCGTTTTTGCGAGCACATAGCCTGTAACACGCAACCCGATACCGCAGGCTGATCGCTCATAGTCATGAATAATGCGGGCTAGTACATCTTCACACTTTAATTTGTCAGTTCATCGGTGAGGGTCTTTGGTTTTGGGCAGCAAGGGCGGTGCGAACAATTGTCTATATTATAAGAGACGGTCGTTCAAG
>JANQFE010000151.1 GCA_028278025.1 Thermodesulfobacteriota bacterium
AAAAACAAAATTCCTATAAGCAAATTTTGTTAAGTGTAAACGATGTAGTGAAACAACTAGTGCCACTAAAAACTGTAAACGATGTTATGGTATTTGCCAATTAAGCACTACAAAGGCTGATGTGTAAAAGTAGCTGCGGCGGTGCGAGCGATGAACCATATAGTACCCTCTGGATATGCCAGCGAGCACATAGCCGCAGGCAGTCGAACCGCATCAGCCTTTGCAGTGCTTAACTATGAGGTTACGCTTTTTTGCGAAATGCTCTTGCGGCTGCATAAAAAAGAGATCTATTCATGGAAAAGAAGGAAAAAAGCATTATGTTTACATTCCGATAACCTGCAGATTTTTATCATATTGGGTAATCAGCTCACAACCCTTTTGCGTTACCACGACCGTATCCTCTATTCGTACCCCGCCCCATTTCGGCAGATAGATGCCCGGTTCAATGGTAACCACCATGCCCTTTTGGGCTGTTTCTTTTGAGCGGAAGGAAACTATGGGTGTTTCATGCACATTAAGGCCTACTCCATGACCGGTACCGTGATTAAAGTATTTACCATAGCCCATTTTTACTATGTGACAGCGAGCTTTGGCGTCTGCGTCTTTGAGTGATTTTCCCGCTCGCAGAAATGTAATGGCAAGATCGTGTGCTTTTTTTACCACGGTGTAGATCTTTTTCTGTTTTGCAGTGGGCTTGCCAACGACAAAGGTGCAGGTTTCATCTGAGTTGTAACCCTGATACACAACACCATAATCAATGGTTACCAGGTCACCCTTTTTGATTTTCTTTTGTGAGGCTACCCCGTGGGGCAGGGCTGATCGCCAGCCCGAAGCCACGATGGTTTGGAAGGCTATATCGCTGCCGCCCTTGGTACGCATATGGTATTCAAGCTCAGCCGCTACTTCCAGTTCCCTGACCCCGGGTTTGATCATACCCAGTACTTCTGCAAGACTATCTGCTGCAATAGCAGCAGCTTTTTTCAGGAGTTGTATTTCCGTTGCGTTCTTAACCGACCGGAACGAATCAAGTTCTTCTGCCAGCGGTTTGAACTCGATTGAGGCGGTCTGTTTTTCAAGTTCTTTCAGAAACGCTACGGTTAGATGCCGGGCTTCAAAACCAAGGCTTTTAATGTGCAGTTTTTTTATCCTCCGGCCGAGCTCCGACCACTTTTCTTTAAAGGTGATCGGGGTAAAATCTCTGACCTGCTGTTTCGCCTGAGCAGTATAACGACCGTCAGTCAGGAAGAAACCTTCTTGGCGGGTAAGCAGCAGCGTACCTTCTGTCCCTGAAAACCCGCATAGATAGCGGACATTTTCAGGGCTTGAAATCAGTATGCCATCTACGTGCTTGCCAATGAGTCGCCACAAGTTTTTTACGCGTTTGTTCATAGATTTCTCCAAAAGTTAGTTGTTGTAAACATTAAGCTCGAAATAGTTGCTATTCACGGCCAATTGTTTTCCTTACATAACTAACTGAAAATTTTTAGCCTTGCCCAAACAACTGACAACTGATTGCAGATATCCTTTTGATGAAAAGCCATTTCGTTGTTCTACATCATACCTGCTTAGATTTGTCAATTGGAAACCATGCAGAATTCCATTTTTTTATTGACAATCAGGGGTGACAAAAGTAGAGTTAATGACTGCTTCATTATACAAAACTGTTCATATAAGAGCCAGTAACAGGGTGTGATATACAGATTAAGATTAACAACAAGGATAAGGGAGGAGTAGTATGGATATTAATGAACTTGCAAAACGAGTCCAGGCTTTGGAAGACATTGAGGCAATCAAACAGTTAAAGGCTGAATATGCTGATGCCTGTGATGATATGTACAATCCTGCACGCATGCGAGACCTTTTTACAGAAGATGCTGTATGGGATGGTGAAAAGGAAGGATTCGGCAAACATGAGGGCTTGGATGCCGTTTGTGACTTTTTTGCTGCCGCTAAAGACAGCCTTTTGTTTGGCGTGCACTGGTTTCTGCAGCCGCGCATAAAGATGTTGAGTGAAACAGAAGCAGAGGGAACCTGGTATCTCTGGCAAACGAGCACAATGGCCAGCGGTAAGGATATTTTTCTGGCCGGTAAAGAGTATGATAAATATCGCAAAGAAAACGGAGTCTGGAAAATGAGCCACATGGTACTGGAACTGTTCTATGCCGTAGATATTACCAAGGGGTGGAAAGATAATAAAAGAAATGGCCTGGAATAACTGACTATTGCGGGCATATTTTTGATCTTTATATGCTTTCTGAGCCCGGGGCATCTGGACAGGTGCTTCGGGCTTTTATATAACCTCAAGCCCCAAGGACATCATTCATTTTTTGCCCATCTGTATATTTTTTTTAAAAAAAATACTACAAAATCATTGTTACACATCATCTGCAAAATATAGTAAATTTTTACAAATACTTTACACATAAGCGGAATAATATGTTAATCATGTGCCTTATTAGCATTTTTTTGAAGTTAATTATCAAAAAAATAGCTAAAAGATCTTTTTTTTACTTGCAATTTGAATTTTAATGAATATAATCTATAGAAAATAAGGTTTTTTTCATCCTTGACATTAAATAAAATCTTCTTAACAAACAATAAAATTTTTTTTACCAATGAAAATATTTATATGTTATAAAAAATATTAGAGTGAGGGAACTGTTATGCCAAAGCTTGGTTTAGCAGCAGAGGTAACAACAGTAATGAGTGACCCGCAAAAAAAGTTCTCACAGTCAAAAGAAGAAGTCATTCTCAAATATGCCCCCCTTATAAAGTATATTGCCAACCGAATTGCCTCTCGACTGCCAATGCATGTAGACATCCAAGACATGATTAATTCCGGGGTATTGGGATTAATGGATGCAATTGAAAAGTTTGACCCCGAAAAAGGCGTGAAATTTGAAACATATGCCGAATACAGGGTTAAGGGTGCAATTCTGGACAGTCTGCGGGCCATGGACTGGGTGCCTCGTTCTGTAAGAAAAGTAGCCACATTACTGGAAAACACCTATGTTGATCTTGAAAAAAAGCTGGGAAGACCTGCCAATGACGATGAGGTTGCTGAAGCAATGAATGTCGATGTTGACCGTCTTCATAAAATAGTTAACCGTGTAAGCAGTATTTCCATAGTCAGCCTGGAACGTGATCAAAAAAGCAGTACTTCAAAGCATTCACTTCTGGACAGACTTATGGGTGAAGACAAAAAGACGGCGTTTGACAAACTGGATGCCGAAGAACTCAGTCAGGTGCTGGCAGATAACATCGAACGCCTTCCTGCTAAAGAAAAGCAGGTGATTTCCCTGTATTACTATAATGAGCTGACCATGAAGGAAATCGGCAAAATACTAAAACTTACTGAATCCCGGGTATCGCAAATACATACTAAAGCAGTTATCAGACTCCGCGGCAAATTGCGAAAAGCTTATTATTGTTAAGCAGGAAAAGATTTATGCCCATATATGAGTTTTTTTGTAAGGGCTGTAATACGGTCTTTAATTTCTACTCAAAAACAGTTAACCCGCAAAAAAAACCCGCCTGCCCCCGCTGCAGCGGTCCGTTAAAACGGCAGGTTTCATTGTTTTCCTGCATTGATTCATCAAAACAGGAAAAAGGCCCCGAAGACCTTCCCCTTGATGAAAGCAAACTTGAAAAGGCCATGAGCACGCTTGCAACTGAAGCCGAACAGCTCAACGAGGAAGATCCCCGGCAAGCAGCAAACCTTATGCGCAAGTTTTCCGAGATGACCGGTGTCAAAATGGGAGAAGGTATGACAGAGGCACTCAGGCGCATGGAAACAGGTGAGGACCCGGAGAAAATCGAGGCTGAGATGGGAGATATCCTTGAGAACGAAGATCCCTTCTTATCTACCGACACAAAAGATGCTCCCAAAAAAGCAAAACGAAACGAGCCGTTGCGTGATGAAACCCTGTATGAGCTGTAAAACAAGCTGCCCGCAATAAACCACTGCTGCAATACCCATCAAGCATAGTCAGTACTTTCCAATTGCAAAATACAAAACACTACACACGAAAAACCAGCTTATAAAGTTTTATTTGGCAAAACACAAAAAATAGCTTATACAAAAACTCCTATAATAATACTTGCAGGGATGTCATAGCAGCATGGCAAAACATACGCATAGTTTTGTTGATACATATAAAGCCCTGGTCGGGTTTGGGTTTACCCGCACTACAGATGAGAACACGGTTATTTACTATCTGCAAAAATTTTCGGATGACCATTTAATGCACCATCTAAGAAGCCGGTTAACCGATGCGGAGCTTGAAGAAATTTTTAATATGATCACAAGAATTTTAAAAGCACATCTTTCTGAGTCTGAATACCACCGCCTGTTTTTGAAGGATAGTGAAACTGAGCAGAGCTGACTCGGTGGTTTTTTAAGAATGTTATTCTGTTTTTATTACAAGTCCGGGCAGAACATTAGGTGCCGGTTGCTGGATAAAGAACGTAAAACGAGAAGCATAAATAGTTACTCGTTCCTGGTTGCCGGAAATTAAATACTGTTTACAGTTTATTGTTCACTAATTACCGGTTACGAATCACGATATGTAACAGAATACAAGATTCAAACAGACTTAAAAACACCTAAATCAGGAGATGCGCAGATGTTTACCGAAAAACAGCTTGAGAGATATGCAGATGTTCTGTTGTGGGGACTGCAAAAAGCCCGCACAGGAAAATTTAGAAATAATGATATCATTCTGGTGCGCTATAACCTGGCAGCCCTGCGTCTAGCCGAGATTCTGCAGGCTAAACTTCTGGATAAAGGGTTCAACCCTCTTGTGCGCCTTCTGCCTACATCGGTTATGGAGCAAACCTTTTTTGACAAGGCTAATAAAAACCAGCTTATCTTTGAACCACCGGGTGAAAAAGTGCTGTACAAAAATTTAAACGGCAGTATTTTCCTGTATGCACCGGAATCTTTGACCCACCTGCAGCACATCGACCCCTCAAAAATTGCAAAAGCAGCCATAGCCCGCAAACCGCTCAGAGACATACTTTCCAAGCGTGAAGAGCAGGGCACCTTCGGATGGACACTGTGTTCTTTTCCCACTGCCCAAATGGCCAAGCATGCCCGACTTTCCTTTAAACACTATGTCGATCAGATTGCTCGGGCCTGCTATCTAAACAAACCTAACCCGGTTCAAGCCTGGGAAGAGATTTATAGAAGTGCCCAGTCAATAAAACGGTGGCTTAACAAGCTTCGTATTAAATACTATCATGTTGAATCAAAAGATATTGATTTAAAAATCGCCCATGGAGAAAAACGCCGCTGGATAGGAATTTCAGGGCATAACATTCCAAGCTTTGAACTCTTTATTTCCCCGGACTGGCGTCAAACCGAGGGAGTCTATGTTGCCAACCAGCCCTCCTATCGCAGCGGCAACTATGTAAAAGGTGTTCGGCTGGAATTCAAGAAGGGGTCTGTCGTTAAGGTTGGCGCTGAGGCTGGCAGAGATTTTGTAAAAAAACAGCTGTCCATGGACAAGGGGGCAAACAGACTGGGTGAGTTTTCACTTACGGATACACGCTTTTCAAAAATTGATACGTTTATGGCAGATACACTCTATGACGAAAACTTCGGAGGCAGATTCGGCAATTGCCATATAGCGGTGGGCTCTTCCTATTCGGACACCTTTAGCGGTAACCCTGCAAAACTAACCAAAAGCCTTAAACAGCGGTTGGGATTCAACGATTCGGCCCTGCACTGGGATTTGATAAATACTGAAGACAAGACCGTGACCGCCCATATGGCCAACGGAAAAAAAATGGTCATATATGAAAAAGGGAAGTTTAAACATTAGCGCCTTTCCTTTTTTTCTATAGCCCTTGAGCACTGCGAAGGCTGCTGTGGTAAGAGCAACTGCGGCGGTGCGAGCGATGGACGATATAGTTGATTCTGGATATTCCAGTGAGCACGTAGCCGCAGGCAGCCGAACCGCATCGGCCTTCACAGCCTCGACTGTGAGGCTACGCTTTTTTGCGAAATGCTCTAGTACTAACCGACAATCAAAACTGTGGATCAGAGGTTGGGCTCGCGCCTGTTTGGGCAGCAAGGGCAGTGCGAGCCTCAGCCTGAACTATACTAATAGTCGTTCCAGCGAGCAGGTTGCCCGCAGCAATCAAGCAGGTGC
>JANQFE010000018.1 GCA_028278025.1 Thermodesulfobacteriota bacterium
AATACCTCTGACGATTACATGATGCAAAGTTCCGGGAGCATCAAGACGTGTTTGACGTGGCATGGCTTTTCCTTTCTCGTTTTGCCACAACCGATATCACAACGTCCCGTCTAAGCCCTTTAAGTAGTCTTTTAGAAATCTTTTTATAAAATTAGCATCTTCTCCAAATTGTTCGTATTTCATTATATGAATATTTGCTGTAGTAATAAGTATGGATTATATTTCAGTTAATTTTGTTTGCATGTCAGTTGTCTTTTGCAAATCCGATGCTGGCAGATGATATGACAACAATTACAGAGCCGACGTTATGAACAATAGCACCCATTATTGGTGTCAGCATTCCGCTACCGCTTGCCAGAACAGCCACCAGGTTAAAGGCAAGTCCAAATGCGATGTTCCATTTGATGGTAAGTAGCATCCGCTTACTCAAACGGGTTAAAAAAGGTAACTTTGAAATATCATCGTGCATTAAAGCAATATCGGCCGTCTCAAGTGCCACTTCGGTACCTTTGGCCCCCATGGCAATTCCCAAATCGGCCACTGCAAGAGCAGGAGCATCATTAATTCCGTCCCCAACATACATAATGGTGTTGCCAGATGACTGAGGTTAAATAGGGACAGCGCCTATTTACACCCCGAAAACGGCTCACTTGCTACTCCTTTCCTGGGTTGTTGGGCCAACTCAGGTTCGGCTGTAGCATCAGCCGTCTTTACGCCAAAGCCTTTTTACTGTACCTTGCCCAGAGGGCAAGGGTTTCGTTGATTAACTAAAGCAAATCTCAGTTAATTGTTAATGCCTGACCCTCATTATTCTCCCCTGCTGCCCTGGCTGTATCTGAAAGGTGTCTCAACGAGCGATTTCAAAGAGGCATTGCAAGCCCTTTTGGGCAAAGACGCGCCGGGATTGTCGGCAAACACCATCAGCCGTTTGAAAGCAAAATGGAAATTTGAGATGGCTGCGTGGAAAAAACGCAACCTGTGCGGCAAGCACTATGTATATTTCTGGGCCGATGGCCTGTACTGCAATGTCAGAATGGCTGAGAAGCAGTGTTTACTGATAATAATCGGCGTGACCGAAGCCGGCAAAAAAGAACTTGTAGCTCTGGAAGACGGTTTTCGGGAGAGTGAGTTGTCATGGTTATCGGTCCTGAGGGATTTGAGAAACCGGGGGTTATCCCAAGGCCCTCAACTGGCCGTTGGTGACGGGGCCCTGGGCTTTTGGAAAGCCCTTGCACACATCTACCCTGACACACAGTGGCAGCGGTGCTGGGTACACAAAACGCTAAACGTGCTGAACAAGCTTCCTAAAAGCCTACAGAGCAAAGCCAAAGAGCAGCTGCAAAATATCTGGATGGCACCGGGTATGACAGAGGCCAAAAAGAATTTTAATGAATTCATTAAGACCTATGAAGCAAAATATCCCAAGGCAGCAGAGTGTCTGGAAAAAGATCGTGATGTGCTGCTGAATTTTTACAGCTATCCGGCTGAACACTGGAAGCACATCCGAACGACCAATCCGATAGAGTCAACGTTTGCAACGGTGCGGCTTCGCACAGCAAAAGTGAGGAACTGTTTTTCAAGCCGGACGGTTGTAACGATGGCATTTCAGCTGTGCCGCTGTGCAGAGAAACGCTGGCAGAAAATAAATGCAGTAAAAAAATTAGCAAAGGTTATTGACGGAGTGCAGTTTGTGGATGGAGTTGAAAGGATCGCCGCCTAAGCTCCTAAACACAACATTTGACAATAACTCGCTCTTCCGTGGCTCTATTCAGTTTCAGCAATCAACTCCAAAACCCCATCTACTACCTCCTTCACTTCTTGCTTAAACTCCCCATCTTCTTCCATAACTCTTATTATCACAGGACTCCACTCATAGTACAATCTTATAACCTCCTGTCCTGTTGGGGTCTGGTTTAGTACATTATCACGTAAGCATCTCAGGAGTTCTGTCTGTACTGAATCTTCACCGTAGATTTGTTCTGAGGGGCATATAGTTGTAGTGGTTGTTGTTTCACTGTCTATGGTTGTAGTGGATGTTTCACTATCGACAGAGGTAGTTATTGTTTGATTTACTGTTGTTGTTGGAATTATCCAATTTATACTTGTAGTAGTCGTGGTTGATTCGACAGAAATTGAGGATGAAGTGGAAGTTGTTTCTACAGTGGTTGTCGTTACATCACCAACATAAACAGTCAGAAAAACATGGTCAAGTTCATTATAGTCACCTATATAATTAACGTATCCTACTCTTATATAAAAATTGAAGATACCTTCTTCAGGAAAAGTTTCATTCCACTCATCATACCATGTAAATTCCATAGCGAGCGTCTTTGTTTCTCCAGATTCAAAAACCTCATTATAGGTACGTGTAACCGCCCAACTCTCTGTATGAGTAAGCTCTTCAAGTTCAAATTCCAACTTCATGAAATATGGAAACCAACTGGATGTACCTGCGTTTTGAACCGTTGCGGTGACAGTAAAAATGTCTCCTTTATTAACATATTGAGGACAATCATAATCAATTATTTCTCCATCATAATAAGCGAAAGCATGTGAAAAGGCACTTAAGGTTGCAAATAAATAAAAAATTAAGGGACATAATTTAAAGCTCTTCACAATCTCACCTTTCTTAGGGCTAAAAAAATATTATTGAATTGATAAGAACGTGCATTGGGATGCAGAAAGTATAGGCCGAAGGCGTTTGTGTGTCAATAAAAAGGTTGTCACAAGATATGGACTCCGGCAGTCTTGACAAAAATAGAGGACCCGGTTAAAAAAGAGGTGGCGTGTTGCCGGGGCTTATTCTATTTTGCTTGGTCCGACCCCGGTCTTCGGAACCTGGTTTTCAGTTTAAACAAAAAAACCTTACGAGAGAAAGAGGCCGGTTTTTTACCGGCCTCTTTCTTTTAACTATTAAAAAGACTTATTTAACCTTTTTAGTTCACATACTCGTCTGCTCCGATATCAGGATCAGATCTTTGGTCGCCGTCAATATCATAAGCTGGAGCACTGGTTTCATCTCCAGCATTAATACAATCAGAACCAAGTTGAAAAAAGTAGCAGGGTCAGGCATTAACTATTAACTCATGACCCTCTCTCATCAAAACCAGACTTGTTACGTGTAGGCCAATAATATGTTGACTTCCCCGTCTGTTCATATAGCATAAAATAGCGTTTTAAACTCACACATGGCATCCCCGGTGATTCTCGGGATAGGCACGGCGTGACAGGTCTCGCCAAGACGTAGTTTCACCCACTTTCAAAGCGTTTCAGAGCCTTTCAACCCCTTTCAGAGCGTTATTTTCAAAAAAACTTGCCCCTAAATTTGCCACCTGGGCATTATGCATTAGCCATTGTCATCCTGTGCACTCCTGTTATCCTGATTACCGTAAAAAGGACCCCCGCAGGACTCCCTAACTTTAATGTGAAGGTTTGAATCTAATTTCCACACTATAACCAACTGCACGGGCATATTCTTCTATAGTTGATAGCTTAGGGGATGTTTTAGAATTAACATTTTCAAGTCGTGAAATGTTACTCTTCTGCGTATGCAGCATTTCTGCAAGTTCTTCTTGAGTAATTCCTGCCTTTTTCCTAAGAGCAATCATTTTCTTCCTAAGCTCATAAGCAGGTGCGAGCTGTTCATATTCCTCTCTTACTTTCTTATTCTGAAGGGCTTTCTTCTTAAAATTTTTAAATGTTAGACGTGTCATGTTTTCACCTCTTTCATTCTTTTCTTAGCTATATTCAATTCTCTTAGGGGTGTTTTCTGGGTCTTTTTAATAAATGAATGCAGTATAATAATTTCTTGACCTTTCACTGTTATAAAGATTGACCGTCCTATTCCTTCTTTGCCCTTTGCTCTAATTTCAAAAAGTCCGTCACCCAGTGGGGCAGTATATGGTTTTCCCAGGGCAGGGCCAAATTCTTCAACCAATTCAAAAACATGAAGCAAGTTTGCCAATATTCCGGAAGGAAATGACAATGTTTCCTGCTCAACTTTTTCGTTAAAAAATTTTATGCGCCATGTCATAATAGATATGTTATCATATTTGATAACTATTTCAACGGTTATTTACTAATGGTTTTATATCTATTTAATATTACTTCTCTTTTATTAACATTTGGAGAGTGGCAGGGTCAGGCATTAACTATTTTACTATTAACTAAATCATGACCCTTATTATCTCTGAATGGCACTATCCGGCCTTCGGCTCCATGAAATGTGTGATAAACGTTTGGAGATCCGCCACCGTTATATGTTCCTGCAGCAGATAGCGGGTGGTATCAGCCGGAATGATTATCCAGGCGTCTTTAATTGAGAGGTCCTGCAGCGCTTGGTAAAATCTTTTTGGAAGGCTCGGCGATGAGGACGCCTTACACTCAACCGCAATTTTTTGTGTGCCTTTTTCAAGAATAAGATCAATTTCACTTCCATGGGAGGTCCGGTAAAAGGAAGCGCGCCACTCCGGGAAGATTGCTAGAATCTGCTCGATAACAAACCCTTCCCATGATGCGCCGTAGGCAGGGTGCCCCATCAGCTGGTTGTGATCTTGTATGTCAAGAAGCGCGTGCACGACACCGGTATCCCTGATGAATACTTTTGGAGACTTGACGAGGCGCTTTTTGATGTTTGCTTTATGCGGATAGAGTGTTCTCAGAAGAAAGGTCTTTTCAAGCAGATCAATATAGGATCGCACCGTGTGATGACTGACTCCCAAAGATTCCCCAAGCTTTGAACTGTTCAGCAGTTGACCGCTGATATGTGCACACATCATCCAAAAGCGTCGCATGCGTGCTTGCTGGATTGAGAATCCGAGTGCGGGGATATCGCGTTCCAGGAAAGTGCGTATAAAATCATAACGCCACTCCAGGCTTGTCTGTTCATCAGGAGCAAGATAGCTGCGTGGGAATCCGCCTCGCTGCCAAAGCATGCGCATTTGTTTTTCATTGTGTATGGACAGTTCCTTGACGGTAAAAGGCGTCAAATCAAAGTAGGAAATTCTTCCGGCAAGCGATTCTGAACTTTGTTTTAATAGTTCCTGTGAGGCAGAGCCGAACAGCAAAAACTGTGCGTTACGATTGTTAATATCTATGATGCTGCGAAGCAGCGGGAACAGGTCCGGCGCACGCTGAATCTCATCGATACAGATGAGTTTATCACTGTTCAACTTGAAGAATGATTCTGCATCAGAGAGTTTATTGAGATCAGAAGGCAGCTCCAGGTCGAGATAGAGAGTGTTTTTGAGCTGAGAAATAATTTTCTTAGCAAGTGTTGATTTTCCGCACTGGCGTGGTCCAAGGATGGCAACCGCAGGCATGACGGAGATTCTGGCTAGTATGTTGGCCGTGATGAACCGCTTTATATATTTGTGCATATTGGAATTATATGCATCCAATTTACACATTTTCAACTTTTTTATCCTTCCCTTAAAGTCCTTGAATCTTATTTTGGCTGAAAGGAAAAAGATACTTCTCTTTCGGATCCAGAAACGAACTTGTTGTTTACTGATTTTTCAAGCTAGTACAGCGTCACACTTTAATTTGTCAGTTGATCGGTGAAGGTCTTTGGTTTTGAGCCCCGCGACAAGCTCGGGACAGGCAGCAAGGGCGGTGTGAGC
>JANQFE010000038.1 GCA_028278025.1 Thermodesulfobacteriota bacterium
CGGAAGTGTATCTGGAATTGAAGGAAAAACAACTTACCTCTGAAATTCTCACGAGGGGTATATTTTTTCATAGCACCTTCGGTGCTTACTCAAGTCTTCACCTACAGGAGAGGGTTTTTCTCCCCGAGTGAGACAATAAATGATAATATAAAAAACTGCTAAGCTGTTAAGGAAGGATGCTGGTTCTTAACAAATTATTTGCGCCTCACCCTTAACGCTTTACTTCGTACGTCTATTGAACAATGCCCGGTAATCAAATACACTTTGAGGAAACACACTCTATTACGGTCGATATTACAACCTTGCTGCGTTTTTTTGCACGTTATTTCACATCGTACAAAAAAATGATACTGGTGTCCCTGCTGCTTGCCTTTTGTGTGATAGTTACAGATCTGCTTTTCCCGCAACTGCTTAGACTTGTCATAGACCGCCATCTCACTTCCGCTGCCAGAAAAATTTCCTTAAAGGATGTACCTGCAGGTAGTGCTGAATTTATTACGGCTCAAACTCAATATATAATCCCCTGCGCTGAGGATGAGTGTTATTTTATTTTGCCTGAAGGCCTTAAAAATCTTCAGGACGTTGAAATAAAACAACTTGAACAAGATGGGGTGATGCTGCCCGATAAATATTATGCTGTACGGGTCGGTCCTGACATAGCGGATATTATTACAAAGCATGCCGGCCTTTTTTATCAATCCGGTGATTTTGTATTTACGCAGTATAGTAATCTTTCAAAGCTTACCACCATAGAACTTAAACGGCTCAGAGCCGGGGATTTGCAGGGAATTACTCAAATCACATTTTTGGCTCTTGCAGTGCTTGCCCTTAGTTTTATATTCAATTTCTCCCAGGTCTATATAGTTGAATATACAAGTCAAAAAATAATGCATGATATCCGCACCGGAATCTTTACCCACATCCAGAACCAGTGTCTCTCCTTTTTCACAAAAACACCTGTCGGCAGACTTGTCACCAGAGCTACCAATGATGTCCAGAATCTTCATGAAATGTTTAATGCCCTGTTTGCCAGCATCCTGAAAGATTTTTTCATCCTGCTGGGCATTCTCGTGGTACTGTTCTGGACCAACTGGCAGCTGAGTCTGATATGCTTTGTTGTGCTGCCTTTTTTAGTTATCTGCACGGCTGTCTTCAGCGTTCAATCCCGCAATGCGTTTAGAGAAGTGCGTATAAAAATTGCAGCGATCAACACAAAAGTCCAGGAAAACATTGCCGGATTAGCCGTCGTAAAGTCCTTCTGCCGAGAAAAGCTGAATGAGATGCGGTTCCAGCAACTGAACCACGAAAATTATCTCGCCAACATGAAACAGATTATTATATTCGCAATCTTTAATCCTCTAGTGGACCTGACCAGAATGTCTGCCATTGCTCTGGTAATCTGGTATGGTGGCGGCAAAACCGTGCAGGAAGCAATTACTCTGGGCACCCTGGTCGTGTTTCTCTATTATATCCGTATGTTTTTCAGACCTATTCAGGATCTTGCTGAAAAGTACAATATCATACAGTCGGCATTTGCGTCCCTTGAAAGAATCTATTTGCTGCTTACCGACAGCAGTATTATCGCCGACCCTTCCCGGCCGAAAAGTTCAAATACCGACCGGCTCGATGGCAAGATTGAATTCAGAAATGTTACTTTTGGGTATATAGATGGTGAAAACGTACTAGAGAATGTTTCGTTTTCTATTAACGCAGGAGAAACAGTAGCTATTGTGGGGTTAACCGGGGCAGGCAAAACAACCGTTATTAACCTGCTGGAACGTTTCTATGATGTACAGCATGGTTCAATTCTTATCGACGGCATTGATATACGTGATATAGAAAAATCATTTTTAAGAAGCCACATAGGGCTGGTTATGCAGGATGTTTTTCTATTCGGCGGCAGCCTCCAGGGCAATATAACCCTTGGCAATAATCAATTTTCCCGTAAGGAAATTGAAACGGCGTTAGAAGTTGCCAATGCTTCTGCCCTGGTAAAAAAACTGCCTGACGGTCTCAATGAAGATGTAAAGGAAGGCGGCAAAATACTCTCCACTGGTGAACGTCAGCTGCTTTCGTTTGCACGGGCGGTTTTGATCAACCCGCGCATACTCATACTGGATGAGGCTACATCAAATATCGACCCGCTAACCGAACGACTGATCCAGGATGCCCTGGAAAAACTCTTAAAGGACAGGACCTCTCTCATCATTGCCCATCGCTTTTCAACCATCCAGAAGGCCGACAGAATAATCGTTTTGCATAAAGGCAGAATCCATGAACTGGGTACCCCTGCAGAGCTCATGAAAAAGGAGGGTATGTACTATAAACTTTGTAAGCTGCAATATCTGGGATGATATAAAAATGTTAAACCCTAGAGCATTGCCCTGTTTCCTATAGTCCTTGAGCACTGCAAAGGCTGATGTGGCAAGAGTAGTTGCGGCGGTGCGAGCAATAGATGATATAGTAACTTCCGGATATTTCAGCGAACACATAGCCACAGGCACTCGACCGCATCAGCCTTTGCAGTGCTCAACTGTAAGGCTACGCTTTTTTGCAAAATGCTCTCATAAAGATAGAGCGTGTCCCAATTCCGGCAAAATTTTCTGTTAGCGTGCCGTTACGCCATCGTTGATATGCGCCTGGCAATTGGGACTGCATCAAAATTGAGC
>JANQFE010000067.1 GCA_028278025.1 Thermodesulfobacteriota bacterium
TAGCCATTTTGCGGCCCTCCCTTATGTTTATAATTTAATAACAAGGGTAGCACACAAACTGACTTAATGCAACATTATTTATAGAACTTTATACTAGTATCCAGTCAGGTCATCAATCATCCTGTATACAGACGGCAGAAGCCCTGATTGGGCCTTCAGCTCCTTAAGAAACGGTCTTGCCCCCATTGTTTTCTCCTGCAAAACCCTGTAGGCCGCCTGCCTGACCTGCATAGCACTGTCTGTGAGCAATTTTGTCAGCATCTGGAGCGAGACATCACCATCGGCATACTGAAGCGCCAAACACAGGAATCGCTTTACCGTGCTGCTGGTGCTTTCAAAAAACATCTCGGCCATCTCAAGGGGAACCGGCTCTTGCAGTTTATAAAATCCCCGCAAAGCCATTGCCTGTAAAGCACTGCTGTTATCACTGAGAAAATCCAGAAACACCTCCTGTGACTCCGCATGAGACATATCACCCAGAACATACAGCAGAAACTTTTTTTCTCTTGCCGTACGCACATCTTTTTTAAGATACCTGTGTATATCTTCTAAACAGTATTCCCCCAGCTTCTTAAAGGTTTCTTCAATCGTCCTGTGCAGGGAAACATCTTTTATTTCCAGATACTGTAGCAGTGCCGGAATAATGTGCGGGCCCTGTGCGGCAAGTGCTGCTGAGGCATTTTCCCATGATTCCTCCCCAAAAAGCGGTTCTTCAAGCTCGGGTAAAATCCACTGTTGCCAATTTTCATCTGCTTTGCTTGACGAATTATCATAACCGAGTTCGTAATGTTGAAAACAATTACTTTTAAGCGGTTCATACCAAAAAGAACTCAACCTGTCATCACTATTGATAGCTCCACCAATATCCCCCTGAGTCCATAGTCCTTTGGTTCTTAATCCTGTATCTTCACCTTCGCCGTCAATAAAAATTCCGACACTTACCGTATCCCTGCGTTTATCATAAGACCCGCTGCCTTGCACAGAAGTGCGCTGTTGTATTTTGTAGGTATCATTGCCCTTGTCCTCGATAAACAAGCCTATGCCGGTACTGCTGCCACCGCCCTGGCTAAGCCATTCAGCCTTATATAGATCATCCCCTGAATGATCATGCAGCAGACCTACAGAATGGTCATGGCCACACCCCTGAGAAACACCCCAGGATGTATATTCGTCATTACCGTTCTCATCCACAAGCATACCGACCGAAAAATGGATACCGGCACCCTGAGAATACCGCCGGGCACTATAGCAGTCATTGCCCCTGCCGTCAATCAGCAGACCCAGGGCCTGCCAGTAACTTGAACCCTGGCAGAAATAGCTCCCTTTATACGTATCATCCCCTTGTTTGTTATAGAGCACACCTACCCCGCCCGAGGCAAAATTTCTACAACCCAGTCCAAACCCTTGTGAGTAAGTTTGAAAGGCACCCTCTTTTTCACGCTCGTCACGAAGCAGATTACCTGAGATAAAATTATCATCCCCCTCTATATCAGCCAGGAGTCCAATCCCACCGACATAGCCCATACCCTGCCCATAAAGAGCACTGCGGTAAGAATCATTACCCTCTTTGTCAAAAAGTAGCCCTATCCCGAAGGTTGCGGCCCCCTGACAGAACATCCCGGCGGTATAGGTATCATTACCCTGCAGATCCGCAAGCACCCCCGCTCCCAGGACCCCGCTGCCAAGGCAGTATTTATTACCTGTATACACATCGTCTCCTGCGATATCTATTAAAAACCCCAGGCCCAGCAGACCGGCACCGGGAAACCAGCTCTTTGCAGCATCATAGACATCATCGCCGCATAGATCAATCACAATACTCAGCCGGACATGATCACCGAAACGGTACGTATCATTGCCCCCAGGCTCTATAAGCAGCAGGGGCATTACACCCTCATAGCAGTCATCTGCCGTATCGCCTATCACAATCAAACCAAGCGGTGTCGTAATCCTGACCTGTTGATGCCGGTACAGTCCCTTTTTCTTAAGCTGCGGAACTGTACGGTCCAGAACCGAAGCAACCAGGTAACAGGCTTGTGCGATTTTCTGCAGATCGATTCGAGCTGCCAGCTTGAAAGCCTTTTCGGTCATGTTCTGACTTTCTTTGCGGGTGAGATTCCCTCTTTGTTTTCCATAAAACAACAGATCGTCGATCTCAAGCTGCACCAGTCTGATTTCACGATCATCAAGGTTGATAAAGGCTTCTTCTAATAAAGCCTGTGCAAGAAACAGTGCTGTGTATAAGTCTGCAACAATACTTTTTAGTCTCGTATCTTCAATGGCATCGATTCCATCAGGCACAACCACATCAGTAAATGCTGTCGTCTCTAGCTGCAGCTCAAGCATATTGCTGCAAAAGGCTACCAGTGAAGACAGGTCGTGGTCCTTTTTATCCAAAGCACGGTCAACCTGCTCTGCAAAGGCAATCAATTGAATCGGAGATGTAAGAAAATGAGATACCTTGTTTAAAAGAAAAGGAGAAGGAGGCATTTCACGGGTAATGCTAAGATTGTGCCGCTCAAGGTATAGGTGTTCCAGAACAAGGTCAAGGGCCGTTATCTCTTCGCCTGTTCGCTTGGGTCTGATTCCCGATGTGACACAGCCCGCAAAAAGAGCTATTGCCAATATGCATAAAAGTAATCTGCGCAGCATAACTTTTTTAATATATCACAAAAAGACTGTGGTAAGTGATCGATAACCATCAATAGGGACTAATAGTAATTGATAATAACAAATGATTATTTTTTTTTACATTAAAAACAAGCTTTTTTTGTCGGTTTCTAAAATTTTGATTATGCACTCTCCCTGCGAGGGTTTACAACATGAAGGTGCACACGTTCGGGCACCTGAGACTGAAAAATCTGTAATCATTGAAAAAAATAAAAACACCGTCTACGATGCCGTGATTGACAATAGGTTCCGATATAACGACGATAGAGACGGAAATTCCGATGATGGTTGAAATATGCATTACTCTACAGCGTGCCTTCATCGTGCGCTCTGCGGATCGTTGCCGCCAGTTCTTTCCTTCCCCGCCGATTTTGGAAAGAAAAAGGAGGGTAAGTCTAAGAATGGCTCACCCTAACACTTTTGCTATGGTGCGGACATTTCAATGCCACCAAGAATCCGACATGATACAATCAGTTGTGTGGGATAGAATGCTATTGATGCGGGCGTAATGAAAAATTTTTAATAGTGGTCAAACGTAGACCATTTAGTGAACTCAGCCATACACCGCGGCCTTTGTAATCTGAGCTGCAATGTTCCTCACGACGACTGTAGCCTCTATCGTGCAACGTTGTTTTTATTGACACACACCAGCAACCCGTCTATACTTTTTTAATCTCAAAGCACGTTTTTGTCAAACCGGAGCGCACATTACGGCAAACAGGAATATATTTAAAAGCAAAGACTTCTCAGGAGCTATCGTATGGGATGCCATCGTATTCCTAAAAAAGAAGCAATGGATCTGAAACCCTCGAACCTGACCCGCACGGTCAGTGATATGGCCATGATTACCAAGGCCATCGACAAGCCCGTCAGCAAGCATATGACAGCCGGTTATTTGCAGCTCAAGCCCGGCTATGACAGAACGCTCTCAACCGAGTATGAGGAAGTGAACCTTTTCCTGGAGGGTACGCTTACCTATACATTCGGGGAAGAGAGCTTCACAGCCGGGCCTGGTGACCTAGTGCTGATCGAGCAGGGCAGCCGGGTGCACTATACAACCACTGAAGGCTGCCTGGTGTTCTACGCGCTCTCTCCGCCCCTAAAACCCCGGGAGGAATAGCTGGAAGCACATTCATGCTAAAAAAGCGTTTATTTTCCACCCCAAAGCAAGTTCTTATCAAATCTATACTTTTTAGCCTCAGGGCACGTCTTGTCAAAATTTTCTTGACAAGTTTTGAGAATCGAACTATTATTCTTTATAAAGTAGTCTTAGAGACTACATTCAACAAACCAATTGATAGAATGCCCGAATTGGATATCTCCTGCGACGGGTATTTTTTACGTTCCCATTTGTCAATTGCATATTAGTGCAGAGTGCATTGACCTGAACAGCAGCACGGTTGATAACTTTTTAAATCCTTGCTAAAGATAAGATGTACGTAACTTTCAGAAGAAAAAGTGAGGTATAGATGGCCGAAAAAAAAGATGAGCTCATAAAAATAGTTGGTACGGAGAATGCAATTGATGATCCGGCTACATTGGATGGTTACTCCAAGGACCACAGTTTCATTCCGCCGATGAAACCCCTGATGGTGGCAAGGCCCAGGAATGCGGATGAAGTGCAGGCTATCGTAAAGTGGGCTAACCAGACGAGCACACCATTAGTGCCGGTAAGCTCAGGCCTGCCGCACTTCCGTGGTGACAGTGTTCCCAGCAGAGAAGGGGCCGTGATTGTGGACCTGAGCGGGATGAACCGGATCATCATGATGGACCGCAGAAACCGGGTAACTATAGTCGAACCCGGGGTAACCTTCAGTCAACTTCAGCCGGAGCTGGCCAAGGAAGGATTAAGACTTTCCATGCCGATAATGCCGCGTGCCTCTAAATCTGTATTGGGCAGTGTCCTGGAAAGAGAGCCTATAATGAACCCCCGGTATGCCTGGTCGCTGAACGAACCGCTGCGATGCATTGAAACGGTCATGGGCAATGGGGAGATGTTCAGGACCGGTGAGCTGGCTGGTGCCGGTGTCAGCACATCCACCCGAGAAGAGGCGAAACTCATTCCGGTAGAAGAGATCATGGAACTGCGCAGGAAAACACAGGATACGGCGCTCTACCAATATGGCCCGGGGCAGTTCAATTTTCACAAGCTGGTGTCGGCAGCCCAGGGAACCATGGGAATTGTCACCTGGGCGTCTTTGCGGTGTGAAGTATTGCCCAAGGTCCAGAAGTTTTTCCTGGTGCCGTCTGAAAGGCTTGATACCTTAATCGACTTTGCCTATAAACTCTTACGGATACGGTTTCATGATGAATTAATGCTGTTAAACAGTTCCACCTTGGCGTCAATCCTGGGAGAAGGAGCTGAACAGATTGCGGGCTTAAAAAAAGAACTTCCGCCCTGGACACTCGTCTTAGGGTTGACCGGCCGTGACGTCCTGGCGGAGGAAAGGGTTGCATTTCTGGAAAAGGACATCGGTGATATAGCTCAGCAATGCAACGTGCGTCTGGAGGCGGCAATTCCCGGGGCAACAGCGGAGCAGGTAGCCGCAGCAGTGCTCAATCCCTCAAAGGAACCCTTTTGGAAACTCCGCAATAAGGGCGATTGCCGGGACATCTTCTTTCTCACCACCCTTAACAGAGCACCGGAATTCACAGCGACAATGAACTCAGTGGCAGAAGCGTCTCAGTACCCGCTGTCAGATGTAGGAATGTATATTCAGCCGACGCACCTGGGTACAAGCTGCCATGTGGAATTTAGTCTGCCGTTCGACCCCAGTGACGAGAAAGAGGCGGCTATGGTTCAAGAGCTCTTTACCAAAGCCAGTGAGGAACTATCAACACAAGGAGCGTTCTTTTCCCGACCTTACGGGATCTGGGCTGATATGGCATATAGTAGAAATGCCCAGCATACAAGCCTATCAAGGAAGCTGAAAGGACTGTTCGATCCAAATAATGTATTGAACCCCGGCAAGCTTTGCTTTCAGGCATAAACCATACAATGCAGGAGGAATAACGTGGCACTGGAAGACGTAAGGGCTATTGCGACAAGATGCAGTCGATGCTCATATTGTAAATGGATTCCATTTGCTCATGTGAAGAGCTGGCGCTTTGCAAAAGGCTGTCCCAGTATAGAGTATAACAAGTTCCAAAGTTATTCGGCAAGCGGGAGGGTGTGCGCCTCCCTGTCCCTTCTCGAGGACAGGAGCAGTTATTTTGATGAAGGATTGGTGGATATCGTTTTTAAGTGCATGATG
The DNA here is from genome assembly GCA_028278025.1 of Thermodesulfobacteriota bacterium. GTDB lineage: Bacteria > Desulfobacterota > WTBG01 > CAIYCZ01 > CAIRTM01 > JANQFE01. The sequence continues at coordinate 5,925 of JANQFE010000067.1, forward strand.
GATGGGTGCTGTGACGTTGCCTGCAAGGTGAACCGTTATGATTTTGAACCGGTGGAGGTGATGCGTCAATTACGATTTGAAATGATAAACAACGGCTGCTTTCCTCCTCAGGATATGCCTATTATAGATCATCTCCGCAAAGAGGACAACATGATGATGGAGTCCAAGGCCGACCGCGGCAATTGGGCCGAGGGGCTGGGTATCAAGGATTTGACCCAGGAGAAGGCCGAGGTTGTGTTCCATGTGGGCTGCCGGTACAGTTTTGATAAAGACCTGTGGAAAGTGCCCCAGGCAGTGGCGGACCTGTTGAAGAAGGCCGGTGTTGATTTCGGCATCCTGGGTAAGGATGAAAACTGCTGCGGCGGCCGGATTTGTGATATGGGCTACCGGGGGGAGTTTCTCAACTATGCCCAGAATAATGCTGAAGCCTGGAAGAATGCTGGTGTGAAGACCGTGGTTGCCGGTTGTTCCGACTGTTACCATGCCTTCAAGCGCCTCTATCCCGAAGAGATGGATTTCAAGCTTGAGATACTTCATATCACGCACTATCTGGAACGACTTATCAGCCAAGGAAAGCTAAAATTCACCAAAGAAGTACCCATGACGGTGACATACCATGACCCCTGCCACCTGGGAAGGCGGGGGGAAGCACATGTGCCCTGGAAGGGCGAACAGAAAAAAATCCGCGGACAGGTTCTGGTATGGGAGCCGCGCAAACCCCGCTACAACGGAGCCCTGGGGGTGTATGATACGCCGCGGAATGTACTCAAAAGCATTCCCGGTATTAAGCTGGTTGAGATGGAAAGAAACAGGGAGTATGCCTGGTGTTGTGGTGCCGGTGCCGGGGTTAGGGAACGGTATCCCGATTTTTCCGAATGGACCGCAGGCGAGCGGATTGAAGAGGCAAAGGCCACTGAAGCCGAGGCGATCGTAAGCGCTTGTCCCCACTGTGAGCGGAATTTCACCGACGTCGTTAATGAAAAAGGCGAAACCATCAAAGTGTATGACATTGTGGACCTTATACGGGAAGCAATCTAATAGGAGGTAATTAGATATGTCACTGTCGAGCGAAGTATATGAAGAGCTGGAAGCCATTGTCGGACCAGATAACATTACCGAGGAGCCGGCGACGCTGGATTCATATGCTTATCAATGGATGGCTGAGCTGGTAGAAAATGTGACTCAGGGAAGCAAGTTTTTTGACAGGGCCGACGCAGTCCTGGTGCCGGGGAGTGCGGAGGAAATTCAGGCGATCGTCAAGGCATGCAATAAGAATAAGTTGAAATTTCATGTTTTCAGCACGGGCTGGGGCCCGTGGGCTGCTTCACCGTCTGCGGGGCAGATCCTGCTGGACCTGCGGCGAATGGACCGGATATTGGAAATAAATGAACAGAATATGTATGCTGTGGTTGAGCCCTATGTGGTGGCCGGGCAGCTTCAGGCTGAAGCCATGAAGGTGGGCTTGAACAATCACATCAGCGGTGCCGGAGCCGGCACCTCGGTGCTTGCCAATGCCTGCTGTTTTCAGGGCGGCGGACCGGATGTCATCTATTTTTCTTCTCCCCAGGACAGTATCCTGTCCATAGAGTGGGTCACACCTGAAGGTGACATACTGAGGACCGGTTCTCTGGGTTCCGACCTGGGCTGGTTCTGTGCCGAAGGGCCTGGACCAAGCACGCAGGGCGTTATCAGAGGTGCCCTGGGGGGTGCCGGCGGATGGGGTGTTGTGACCAAGATTGCCATCCGGCTTGTTCACTGGCCCGGCCCGGCGACAATACCTATTGAAGGAACGGTGCCGGCCTACAAAGCGCAGCTTCCCGAGGACCTGTTCAGGGCTAAGTTCCCTGCCTTTTCCAACTGGCAGGACTTTGCTGATGCGGTCTACAGAGTATATGACTCGGAAATCGGATATATCGCTCACAGACAGTTTGTCATGTGGGGCAGTGAGATGCAAGCCGCATTTTTAAATATTGTTACCGATTCCACCAAGCAGCTGTGCGACCTGGAGGAGCTGCTGGAAAAGCCGGAAATACAAAAGCTGACTGAAGAGATGCGGCGAAACTTCCAGCTTATCTTGGTGGGCATGACCCCCAGAGATCTT
>JANQFE010000080.1 GCA_028278025.1 Thermodesulfobacteriota bacterium
CCTCGCCTAAAGAGGCTGTGTCACAATTAATCGTTAATTGTTTTACAGACTGTTCTTTGACAAAAAAATATGGCAAAAGCCAGGAAACTGCTGGATAAAAGCAACCCTATCTCAATAGAATTGCCACGCGGCTCAACATTTTCTGTTCAGGAGGCTGGATTTAATGACATTCCATTGAGTTTTTGTACGAGTCGAGGTACGCCACCTAATAGTTTAATCATCCTGGCTATATTAAAGCACGTACAAAGCAGTGAGATTTCTGCATTTACACCATCTCGACCACGCAGCAAAAAGGCATCCACTTTGAGGTTGCGTTTCAGATGCCCAAAGGGATGCTCAACACATGCTTTGCGCCTGGAGTAAATTTCCTGAGATTCCGGCTCCTCGTACTGTGCTTCCAGTCGCTCTCTTGTATCTTCATTGCGCAATCGCAGTGTCCTTCGGCCGCAGCTTCTGCTTTTGGTACACCGGCCCCAGTATTTGCAGCTTAGGCACAACTGCTTATCGGTTATTTGATACCGTTTTTTTCCGTCTTTTCTCTCGGTTCCCACATGTGCCAGGCAGTGTCCCTCAGGGCAATAATAACAATCTTTTTCCTTGTCATAGGTGAAGTGTTTTTTGCTGAAAGGTTCTTGTTTTTTATGTAATGGCTGAGGCTGGCACGGAACAATTACTTTCGTATTGTTACTGTCAATTGTCTCCAACTCTTCGGCATCTGCATATCCGGCATCCGCACAGGCAACTTCACAGGTCTTCTCAAGCTCCTCCTGAGCCTGCTTGATCTGATGGGCAAACTGATTGATATCGGTATTGTCACTGACTGCTTCAGCTTGTACTATCAGGGCGTTTTTATCGTCCACTACGCTTTGCACATTGTAGCTTGCATGTTTGCCCTGGATGCTTCGCATATTGGCACAATCCGGATCTGTTTGATTGATCTTTTTCTTATCGCTTTCGTTGAATTGTGCCAGCACATCTTCAATGCGGCTCTGTAGCTTTTCGGCCTTCTCAAGCTCTTTGTCCATTGCTACAAATGATCCCAGATGTTGTTCCTGCTGGTCCTCGGTTTCACACTCTGCCAGAAGCTGATCAATATACTGATCTATTTCCTTAAGCTTTTCCTCGTACCACTGTTTTTCGTGAGTATGTGAAGTCGAGGCACTGGCTCTGATTTTTGTGCCATCAACAAAAAGTACATTACCGGCTATTAAATCAAGCTTTATACACATGCGGGCACTCAGCCTGAGCACCTTTTTAAGGGCTTTCTTGTTTTTGCGTCTGAACTCCGCTATTGTTTTGTGGTCTGGCTTCAAGCCGCCCATCAGCCACACAAAAGACATGTTATGGTATGTTGCCCGTTCCAGCTTGCGGCTGCTTCGTATCCCGTATGATGGACCATACACCAGAAGCTTCAGCATTGCTTTGGGGTGATACTGCGAGTTGCCCACTTTGTAGGGATTTATCACAATCCCAAGTTTGTTGAAATCCAGTGCCTCTACAAAAGCATCATAGGCGCGTACAGGATCATTTGCAGCTACATACTCTTCAATGCATTGTGGAAGCATTGCCATTTGGTAACGGTTTCCGGTTCGATATGCCATACACTGTCTCCTTTCACAGGCACTATAACATATCTTTTGCCGGAATGTCGCAGTGAGTGCTATATTTTTTTTGTCAAAGAACAATTTTGTTACTAATTACGACACAGCCTCAAAAGGCGAGGCTTTAGGAAGCCCCCCCATAGGGGGGCTTGAAAATCACCACAGACTTTTTGCAGCATTGACGTATAGTATTTTCGGTTGCTCAAGCACTGTCTTTTTCAATCCCATTGCAACGCAGCCGAGTGCAGCGATTTCAGACGGATACAAGGGTCAACATGTCTGAACCGCCGCAGGCGGTGAGTTTGTTGACCCGCCGTCTGAAATCCTGCCGCGAGGGCATCCCGACTTGTCGGGACAAGTTGCAGGGTGCCTTTTCTTTTGCTTACTTTTCTTTGGAGCACGCAAAGAAAAGTAAGCTTATATAAGTTATAGGCTGTGTACCGCATTAACAACCTGTCTATTCTATCCGAATCGCTCAAAGATATTCGGTTGTAACCCTGAGCACAGCCGAAGGGGTCACACGGCTCAAAGCCGTGGGTTTAGAAATTGAACTAAGAAACCCTAGGCATTTATGTCAAAAACTATATGTTTTTAAGGGCCTGCTGTATTTCTTCTTTAATTTCTTCTGTTTTCTCTGCTCCCAGAGCGTGTTCCAGAAGCTTTTTTGCTTCATTGCCGCCGATACGGCCCAGTGCCCAGGCCGCATAACCTCGCAGCTCATCTGCTCCGCTGGCAAGCTGACGTGTTAGAACTTCCACAGCCCGTTTATCTTTAAAATTACCCAGTCCGATTATGGCATTACGATGCAGGTATTTTTTATCCATCAGGAAAAAACCCATCAGCGTCATGGCGTAGCCGTTGTCCCATTCATCATCCGACATATCAAAAATGTTCAGGAGTTCCGGAGACAGAAGTTTTTCCGGCGGTTCAAAACCTGCAATGCTTTTTAGAGAGCGATTTTTGGGGCAGGCGTCCCGGCAGGCAGTACATCCTTCACCCAGCAGGTTACCCGTTTTTTCACGGATCTCAAAAGAAATGTTTTTTTTGTTGTGCCCCAGGTTAAAATCCAGACACCGGGCAGCATCACACCGGTAGGGAGCATACAGGGCCCCTGTCGGGCAGGCTTTCAGGCAAACTTCACACGAACCGCACTCTTCTTCGATAGGATTATCCGGCTCAAGTTCGGCATCAGTCACATAAGCCATAAGCCCAACCCATGCGCCATACTGGGGGTGCTGTATAATTGCATTTTTTCCGTAAAAGCCCACACCGCATTTTGATGCAGCCAGCTTTACCGGAAACTGCATACCACCCAAGGAATAACACTGATAGCCCCGGCTGGTAAAGAACTCCCCGATTCGGTATCCTTTTTCCTGGCTGTGCTGCATGAACTTGATATTTACATGTGACGGCTCGGCCCTGCCTGTCAAGTTTGGGCGGCATTCTTCAAAACTGTTCATTTTGCCAAAATAGCCGGGGGTTCCGGTTACAAGAACAGCGGCGGCCTCAGACAGAAAATCGCGTGGGTGCAAAACCGTGTCCATACCTTCTGCCAGTGGAGTTGACCGGGCAAACAGCTGCAGCACCGGTGTGATCCGTTCAACGTCCTCCGCTGCAAAGTCATCCGGCTGAGCTACCCCTACAAGCGGTATCCCCAGATCATCCTTGACAAATTTTACAAATTCATTTTTTAGGTTCATTGCTTTACCCTTTTTCAAAAATGTGTTTATAGAGATGACTGCTTAATTATCCTGCAACACGAACCCGGGATCAAGTATAAAAGCTCCGTCTTGTTCTGCAAGACAACACCGCCGTGGTTTAATTGTCAGGCCTGTCCGACCTGGGATTGTGTAAAAAACTAAGCTGCTGGAAGAGCAGGACCCGTGAAAAAAGAGTTACCCTCTTCAAAACAGTAATGCTCTACACTATGGTAACATTGCTTCTGAACTGCAAAGTGCAAACACATCCCTTCTGGCCAGGGGGGGCTGTTGCCGATCAGTTCAGGTATAGATGTTTTCTTTTTTTCTGAATAAACCCCTCTTTGTAAAGCTGTTCTAATATTTTCTTAACCCGCCGTTCATCTTTTCCGAGAATCTGCAGGAGCTGATCCTCTGTACACTTTGTGCTCCCGATAAGTATTTTTAAAATCTGTCCCCGTATCTGCCGGTCAGAATCTTTAAACGGGCTTTGTTTATTATAGTGTGCACTTTTTCTGCCCGGATTCGGGTACAGTTTTTTTAATAAGACCCCCTGATCCATCAAAGCATTGTACCACCTGCGTGGATTCTTGCGGTAAAGTGTCTTTCCAACAACGGCAAGAATATCATCGTCTTTTACCTCCCGAACACCGGAAAAGAAATAATGAATAAAAACCGCTCTGATATTGGTCTCAATAAAGACCCGCGGCTGATTATAAGCAAAAACACAAACAGCAGATGCGGTTGATGGACCTACTCCGGGCAGACTTAACAACTCTTCATAGTTCCTGGGCAAGGTTCCTTTAAATTTTTTTTCAATCTCTTCTGCGCTCTTTTTGAGTGCAATCGCCCGGCGGTTATATCCCAGCCCCTGCCAAGACCTGATAACGCTATGCTGCGGAGCCTGTGCCAGCGACCCGACATCCGGAAATCTGCTTATGAATTCAGTGTATTTTTCAATGACCCGTTCCACCTGGGTTTGCTGCAGCATAATTTCTGAAACCAGAATATAATAGGGATTGCTTGTTTTTCTCCATGGCAGCTTGCGCCCCTGTTTGCGATAATAATTAAGTATCAATTTCTGGAAGGAGTGGATGTCCTTTGCCGACAGGTTTTCGCAGTTAAACAAAGTGGTTGAAGTAACAGTCTTAGCCTTCTTTTTCATGCTCTGTTCTATAATTCTTCTCCTGGATAAAAAAACCGCAACAGCAGAGATTTCAAGATCCCTTTCCGGGAGCTTCCCAAAGCCTCGTCCTGTGGGCAAAGATAATTATTTATACAGTGATGCCGGAGTTTTTTCAAAAAAATCATGCCGGTTTTTTCACAAGGAAACATTTTCCTGCACGGTGAAAAAAGAATAAGTTCTGGAAAGGTCCCTTGCCGTTTGGATAAAGACTTAGTATAAATAATTTGAGTTTTTTATGATATGAAATTTGGAGGAGGTATTATGAAAAGACTTATCATGTTTTTGGTTGCTGCCTTTGTGATGTCTTCGGTCCACACTGGTTTTACCGGTGACATAGCTGCCGGCAAGGCCAAAGAAGCTGTATGTGCTGCATGTCATGGAAAAAGGGGCCTAAGTACACACCCCCCTTGGCCGACTATTGCCGGCCAGCATGAACAATACCTGTTAAAACAATTAAAAGACTTTAAAAAAGGTACCCGCAAAGATCCTTTAATGTCCGCACAGGCCGCCCTTCTGAGTGATACAGATATTGAAAATGTGGCTGCTTATTTTGCTTCCTTAAGCTGCAAATAGAAAAAGGAGGCCTGCTATAATGTTGAAGCTGTACTAGTACTGACCGACAATTAAACCTGTGGATTCGGAGGTTGGGCTCGCACCTGTTTGGGCAGCAAGGGCAGTGCGAGCCTCAGCCTGAACTATAACTAATAGTCGATCCAGCGAGTATGTTGCCCGCAGCAAACAAGCAGGTGCGAGCCCAGCTTACGCCCAATTTTAATTGTGTTTTCATACGTTGACCACCCTTGGCTTGAGCCCCGCGACAAGCTCGGGACAGGCCGCACGGGCTGTGATGAGAGCTTTAAACTTTTTCCAGCGAGCAGCAAGTAGCCCGATGCCGCAGGCCAACCGCTAATAGTCATGAAAATGCGGGCTAGAGGTCTTGGGGTGGCACCATGAGGGTATAATGTTCACGAAGTGATGCTGTCGTATCTTTTTGCAGAAGGCCTTTTTTTTCTGCCCGCAACAAGACTATAGCAGCCAGGGTCTGGGCAAGCTCCCCATCAACCGGTCGCACCCTGCCAAGCAGCAAAGATGAAACTGCAGAACTACTTTTATGGTAACCTTCTATATGCTGGATAAATTGATCTTTATAAAAACCGGGATGGGAAGCCGCGGGCTGATATTCAGAAAGCGAAACGATAAAAGCTTTAAAAATTCTGTTTTGCGTTGCCTCAAGCTTTAATCGTTTTCTGGCAGCAATCTCTCTATTGCGCCACAGTGAAAAGATAAGCCACAGTGCTGCTGTATAACAAAGCAGTGCTATCCAGATCATATTAAAAACAGTATTTTCCACATTAATGTACCGGCTTAAAACCGGATGGGTGTCGGTCAGCGAAGGAAACAGCCATATTACGGTAAGCACAAGAGCAAAACCTGTTAGAAAGCTTCTTGAAAGACGCCCTGTTGTTTGTACGTGCTCTATGTGGGTATCAATATGCTGCGAAAGCTTAAGCTCCAGCTCTCGATCTTTGCTTGCCGGGACAAGGTCCTTAATAGACTGTACTAATGATGTTACTTCTGCTGCCGGCACAACGGCCGTTTCGCGCCTGCGTTCGTCCAGGAAATCCAGTGCTGCAGTTAGGTGGACCGCTTCATCCGGCCGCACGTCTGCTTTCGTCTGAGCCTGCTCTTTTGTATCCGGATGTGCTTTTTTTAACCGTTTTAGCAGTTCCCGCCGGATTTCCTCGTGATTATTACTGGATATACCAAACCGTTCTTTAATGTGTTCAATAGACTTAAAAGCCGTCATAGTAAGTTGAACTTTTTAAATGTTAAAAATGATAACTGAGCTGTTTATTCATACGGGCCCGCTCAACCAGCTCTTTGATCGTCTGGACATCAGCATCACTAAAGCGTTCGATAAGCTCCTCGTACGTATGGCTGGCTTCTTCCAGCTTACCCTGTCGGCCCTGCATAAGAGCTTTGTTAAAGAGTGCCTTGGCAACCAGTACGGTAACTTCAGGCTCCCGGGCATCACCAAAGCGCTGCATGATTTCATCATAGATTCTGTAAGCTTCATCGCTTTTTCCTAAACCGGCAAGCGCTGCACTTTTATTTACCAGCGCTTTGGCCACCTGCTGCCGCACACCGGTTTGTCGCGCATTGCCGAAGCGCTGCAGAATTTCATCATATTCGTTGACAGCTTCCCTGGTCCGTAACTGCATACCCAGGATAATGCCTTTATTTACGAGTGCACCGGCAACCGACTCCTGTAAATCCTGTTCTTCAGCTCCTTTTTTAAAACGTTTTACTATGTCATCAAAAACTGTCTTAGCCTCTTCCAGGATTCCCTGCTGCCCAAGCGTAACGCCTTTATTGAGCAGTGCCTTGGCAACACGAGCCCTGATTTCGGGATCCGGTGACTCACCAAAACGATTAACAAGTTCATCATAGGCTGCTTTTTCCTTTTCCGGTGTGCCTTGCCGCCCAAAGGCAATTGCCTTTTCAAAAAGCTTTTTCGCTTCTCGCTGCTCACGTTTACTCATTATTACCGATCAGTCCTCCGCAATACTATTATACTCTGTAATTATTTTGAAATGCTTTGAAGGCGGAGACATCCCGGCAGAAGATAATCTCGCACATAGCCGACAACACATTCCTTAAACCGGTCCTGCGACGGCGGGTAGCCGGCTCGCTGCAACCGGCTTATATCAGCCTGGGTAAAATACTGGTAGCGCTCGCGTAACTCTTCCGGCATTGGGAAATATTCTATTACCGGCGGTTTGTCCAGGCCCTCAAACAACCCCTGGGCCAACTCATTAAAGGAATGGGCGCGACCAGTCCCTGTGTTGTATATGCCGTTGGCTGGGGGGTTGTTTAGAAAAAAAAGTGTAATAGCAACGGCCTCATCTATATAGATAAAATCACGGGCCTGTTCTCCGTGGTCAATCCCTGGCCGATGAGATTCAAAGAGGCGGATTCTTCCTTCTGCCGAGGCCAGCGGGAAAGCTCTAAACACAACGCTTGCCATCTCACCTTTGTGGTATTCATTGGGTCCGAATACATTAAAATACCTGAGCCCGGCAACTTTATCTTGATAGCCATTTTCCAGCACCCACATATCAAACATCCACTTGGAGAAGCCGTATTTATTAAGGGGCCGTAACGTTGGGGTTATTTCATCATTATCGGAAAACCCCAGGCTCCCGTCACCATATACCGCTGCAGATGATGCATACACAAAACGGACATCATGCTGCAGGGCCCACTGACACAGTTTAATTGAATAGTTAACGTTATTCTCCAGCAGAAAATCCATATCAGCCATCGTCGTATCTGAACAAGCCCCTAAATGTATGATGGTTTGTATGGCTCCGGCATACGGGGCACTATTAAGATACTCAAACAGCACATCGCGATGAATAAACTGCTTATAGCGCAAACCCAGAATGTTTTGCCATCTTTCCTGTTCACCGAACAGGTCACATAAAAGCAAATCTGTTCGCCCCTGACGGTTTAAAGCAGATGCTACAGCACTGCCGATAAAACCTGCTGCACCGGTAATCAGAATCATTTATGCTCCTTTCAATAAAAAGCCACTGGGGAGCCGTTTAACCGTTCCTATGGTTTAAACGGCTTGAATAGTTTTTTCGATAAATCTTTTTACACTTTTATTAAATTCCTCCGGAATTTGCACCATAACCATATGGCCTGCCCCGGGGATACTGCTCAGGGAGCTTGCGGGCATACGCTGTGATAACTCCCAGGCGTATTCACACGGCATTATGCTATCCCGCTGGCCACAGATTACAAGTGCCGGTGTGTTGATTGAAGAAACCCATAATGAGCTGTCAAACTGCCTGCAGGCCAGCATGTCTCTGTAAAGGATCTCTTTACCGTTTCTTTGCAGCATTGCATACCCTTTCTGATACACTCGGGCAGAAACGGGAGAAGTATAGGCATTTTTACACGATATTTTTATTGCGGTTTCAAAATCATTCTGCAGCAGCTCCAGATATTCTTCTGCAATACTAAAGCTCATCCCGGTTCCTACTAAAACCAGACCTTTCAGTTTGTGCGGATACAATCCGGCATACTCCTGGGCAATGGCCCCTCCGAGAGAATGCCCGACAAGAAACACCCCTGAAAGTTTTAATGCTGCAATGAAGTTTTTCAGCCACTGTGTATATTCTCTTGTGTTGCTTTTTTTACCCTCTGACCGACCATGACCCGGCATATCGGGTATAATAATGTTATAATGAGTTCCAAGTCCGGATACCTGAGCATCCCAGACCGTGCCGTCTCCTCCAGAACCATGAAGAAAAATGATTGTTTCTTGTGGTTGGCCATCCGGACCGGATTGACGGTAAAAATATTTTACAGTATCAATTGATATAAAGGGCACACTAAACGTTGCGTTCAACCGGCTCAACCGATTTAAACCGATTGAACATCTCCATGGTTCCGGGTGTCGTTTTCTCGTGTTTCTGCCGGCCCTCTACTGCGAGGGCCCTTCATAATTGCTTACTGTTTACTTCAGCCAGTCCGGCAATTATCCTGGGAATACAGTAATCAGCCGTCTCACTGCTTGATCCACCACACAGAATAATAATCAGTCGTCCATCACAAACCTCATCAGCAAGCTTCTTTGTTTGACTGAAAATTTCCAGATGGCACTGCATTGTCAAACCGATATCACCATAATCACCCAGCGTATTATCATAGCCGAATTCCCAAAAAATAATATCAGGCTTAAATGCCGTTACCCGCCTGGGGACCTCTTTTGCAAAAATCGATACATAGGTTTTATCGGTTGTAGGGTGTTTTGTCCCCCGAATATCAATGTTTGTCCCATCATCTGATTCTGCCTCATCGCTGCAAAAACAGATATGCAGGACATCGCCGGCTGTAGCGACAATATCCCGGGTACCGTCACCGTGATGATGATCGGTGTCTATAATAGTAAAACGCTCAAAGGGACTGTTTTCCCTAAGCCAGGCTATGGCAAGCGCTGCACCGTTAAAGTGGCAGCCTCCCCAAAAGCTGTTTCTGCCGGCATGATGGTCGGCTGATCCCGTAAATATAAAAGCATTGTCAAGCGTGCCCGCTGTAATCTGTTTTGCCGCTTCCACTGTGCCGCCGGTAGATCTAAGGGCGGTTTCATAATAGCGGGTTTGATTAACCTGTGAAATCATGTCGGGGCCGTGAACTTTTTGTAAAAGCTCAATAGTTGTCCGGGGTGGTTCAAGAAAATGAACATTGTCTTGTGTCAGCAGCCCCTGTTCTTTTAAAACAGTGGGGAAATTGATCAATCGTTCCCTTAAAAGCCACTCAATATCATTATCCCGACAAACCTCGTGAAAGAATACTCCTGTCTGCTTCATGTCCAATCTCTAAAAACCCTTTTTCATTAACCAGCGTACAACCTTTCGTCTTGCAGTCTTTGGTTTTTGACGGTTGAGTGTTTACATCCTAACTGTCTGTATCGAATTATATTATTCTTTAACCCATATGCAAATTACGTTTTATTCTTTTCGTATACCCCCCCTACGGTTACTCAATGGGCTTCCCGCCAGTTGCCGCCCCAGCTGATATCAACCTTTAGCGGGACCTTCATCGTAAGCACCCCCTCCATTTCTGCCTGAACAAGTGTCCGCAGTTCCCCTATTTCCTTTGCGGGCGTTTCAAAGACAAGCTCGTCATGTACTTGAATTATCATGCGTGATTGCAGATTCTGTTGTTTGAGGACTTCATCAATGCGGATCATAGCGATTTTTATAAGGTCAGCTGCCGTTCCCTGGATGGGGGCATTGATTGCTGTTCGCTCTGCAAACTTGCGAACCCCGGCATTCTTTGCAGTGATTTCCGGCAAATAACGCCGTCTGTTCATCAGGGTTGTAACATAACCTTCCTGACGGGCCTGTTCCAGAACAGTGTCCAGATAGGTCCTGACTCCCCTGTATTTTTTAAAATAATCATCAATATAGGCTTGAGCAACTTTTGTTTCAATACCAAGCTCTTTACTAAGGCCAAAAGAACTCATTCCATAAAGTATACCAAAGTTTATAACTTTTGCTTCCCTGCGCATCTGGTCGGTAATATCATTCTGTGCTATCCCCCAAATCTCTGAGGCTGTACGGGCATGCACATCCTCGTTATGTACAAAGGCATCAATCAAGGTCTCATCCTCTGAAAGGTGTGCCAAAATACGAAGCTCTATTTGTGAATAGTCTGCCGAGAGTATCTTCCAACCCGGCTCAGTAATAAATGCCTCTCTAATGCGTATCCCTTCTTCTGTGCGAATGGGAATGTTCTGGAGATTGGGGTCGCTGCTGCTTAACCGGCCGGTTGCGGTTACCGTCTGGTTATATGAGGTGTGAATTCGTCCGGTTTGGGGATTAACAAGTGCCGGCATATTATCTATGTAGGTGGACTTCAGCTTTGCCAGACTTCTGTATGTCAGGATTTCGGCAGGCAGGGGATGTCTGCCGGAAAGGTCCTTGAGTGTTGAAATATCTGTTGCATAGCCTGTTTTGGTCTTTTTCAGTACCGGCAACTGTAGTTTTTCAAACAGTATCTCACCCAGCTGCTTTGGTGAGTTCACATTAAACTCTTCACCGGCAATGGCAAAGATGTTTTTTTTAATTGTATTCAGTTCGTTTCCGAATTCATCTGAAAGATCTTTAAGGTGAGCCAGATCAACCGCTACTCCGTTCATTTCCATACGGGCCAGCACTTCCACCAAAGGCATTTCAATTTTATAGAAAAGCTCTTCAAGGCCGCTTTCTTGTATCCTGGAAAGCAGAACATCTGAAAGGATATGGGTAATATCCGAATCTTCACAGGCATACTGTGTGGCCTGCTCAATGGGAACCTTATCAAACGTCACGGTTTTTTTCCCGGTTCCTACCACATCATTATAGGCAATCATGTGATGATCAAGATAATCAACCGCAACGTTATCAAGATTGTGTCTGTACTTAGAAGGATTGAGCACATATGATGCTATCATGGTATCACAATCAATACCGCGCAGAACAATTCCATTACGCTTTAAAACAACATATTCATATTTTATATTATGGCCGGTCTTCTTGATTGCTGCATCCTCAAGAAGCGGTTTTAAGTGTGTGAGAACAACCTGTTTTGCCGGTTGCTGCGCAAAGTCGTGGTGGCCCACCGGAACATAAAAGGCCTCATGATCCTTCCAGGCAAAAGAAACTCCCACAATTTCGGCTCGCATGGGGTCCTCAGACGTTGTTTCAAGATCAAGGGCAAAAGTTTTTTGAGCCTTGAGCTGCGAAAAAAGATTCACAATATCATTCTCATCTGTAAGAAAGGTGTAGGTCGTGCTTACTGCTTTTTCCGGCCTTTCCGGTCGCAGGGCTTTGAGGAGACTGGTAAATTCAAATTTTTTATAAAGGTTTCTCAGGTTTTCTTCATCCGGTGGTGCTAATTGAAAATCTTCCCAGGTTTTCTCAAGCATTACGTTTGTATTAATAGTAACAAGTTCTCGGCTTAAATAGGCCTGTTCCCTAAAGTCCTCAAGCGCCGATTTAACCTTTTTTTTTGATAGCTCTTCCAGATGTTCATAAATGTTTTCAAGGCTTCCATACCGCTGGATCAAACTCACCGCAGTTTTCTGTCCAACCCCCGGAACGCCGGGGACGTTGTCAATAGAATCACCCATAAGTCCAAACATTTCAACAATCTTGTCCGGGTCTATACCGTACTTACGCTTAACTGTCTCAGTATCTGTAACTGTACCCTTCATAGTATCCAACAGCGTAATTTCCGGACCTACCAGCTGGCACATATCTTTATCCCCGGAGACAATAACAACCTGGCAGCCGTCTTGTGCAGCCTGTTTTGCCAGTGTCCCCATAATATCATCAGCTTCGTATCCGGGTTTTTCAACAACGGCTATATTAAATGCCTGGATGACGTCTTTCATACACGGAATCTGGACTGATAAATTGTCTGGCATCTTGGGCCTGTTTGCTTTATATTCTTGATAGACCTCATGCCTGAAGGTTGGCTCCGGACAATCCATAATAGCAGCGATATGGGAGGGTGTTTCGTCTCTAATGAGCTTCTGCAGCATGGTGGTGAATCCATAGATAGCATTGGTAGGAAACCCTGCAGAGGTAGTAAGGTGCGGAAGCGCAAAAAAAGCCCGGTAAAAATATGCGCTGGCATCAATTAAAAACAGTTTTGCTTTGGTCTTCATACTATACTTTTTTACACTATCAGCATTTCGGGAAATTACTATATAATTCTGGTTACTACCTTTTCTTCCGGGTAGCACCGCTTTGCCCCGTTATAATAAAGGGATGCCCTTCGTTGAGCGCAGAGAGCATCACTAGTGCATACGGAAGCATTAAACGAAAATATACCAAAAGCTTATCACAGTCAAAGAAAATTGTTCTATATGAAATCATGTAACATAATAATATTTCTAACTATATTATTCCTCAGGCTGCCTTTGCATGCGTTTCAAAAATCTGAAACTGAGCTTTTTACGTTTTATTATAATCCCGGTGACCGCAAGGCAGCATCTGTGGTTATTTCTGAAGCAGATGCAATCGCCGAAGAAATATCTGAAAACCTTGGATTTATGTTTTCATCAAGAATTACCGTCTATATTGTGCCGACATTCAAAGAGCTTCAAAAGGTCAAACCTTCAAAAGCAAGAATTCCGCGGTGGGCCATTGGTGTTGCTTTCCCCTCAAAAAACCTTATTATTCTCTTAAATAAGCGCCGGGTAGACCTTATAAAAACTTTTCGCCATGAAGTGAACCACATCCTGCTGGGACAGGCCTTTAAAGGAAAACAGCGCGTACCGCGCTGGCTCGATGAGGGCCTTGCAATGATCCAGGCCGGCGAATGGAGCATGTCCCGGCTGTCCAGCATTACAAGTGCCGTGCTTACCGATTCGCTCATTCCCATGGATGATATCGTAGACTCTTTCCCTGAAGAATGGCGCGATGCAGAGCTTGCCTATTGCCAAAGTTTTTATTTTATTTCTTTTCTTAAAGGAACGTTTGGTGATGAGACTTTTAAAACCTTTCTCAATGAATACAGCAAACATAAAAACTTCCCCCGCGCAATACGCAGTGCGTATAATATGGGCTGGGAAAACATGGAAGAGCTGTGGTTGGATTACCTCAAGCTGCGTTTTAGCTGGATTCCCATAATTACCAGTACCGGCACGCTGTGGTTTGCAGCAAGCTTGATTTTTATTGCGGGCTACCTGAGAAAAAAAAGAAAAACCCGCAAGAAACTCCGGCAATGGGCCCTGGAGGAAAGCCTGCTCTATGGAGACAAGCCGGATGATTCTTTTGAGTGAAAAAATCTTTCTAAAAAATCTGTGTCGGCTATGAACTATATGGGTTTTTCTTGACAAAAATCACTGAACTTATATAAACTTATAAAGTTATGCAACAAAGGTTGCATCGGCGTATGTCGGAGAACCTGTACCCAGGGAGGCTGGTGGGAAATGTTCAGGTGCATGTTGCACATCCCGCTTGCGGGGGCGCACGAAATCCTGCGGAATGAGGTCCGCGGCGGATTGCAGTGACGAAGGATGAGAACAATCCCGCCATAGCGGGACAGATGGGAGTTTCCCGACGGTCATCTAGAGTGATTTAGAAAAGGAGAAATATGCATGGGAGCTATTAGCGAGAAAACAGAACAGTTACAGCAGAAAAAAGAAAAAATAGAACAAATGGGCGGTCAGAAGGGTGTTGACAGACAGCACTCCACGGGGAAGCTTACTGCGCGTGAGCGCCTTGCTTACTTTTTTGATCCCGGTACCTTTCAGGAAATGGATATGTTTGTAAAACACCGCTGCGAC
The DNA here is from genome assembly GCA_028278025.1 of Thermodesulfobacteriota bacterium. Classification (GTDB taxonomy): domain Bacteria; phylum Desulfobacterota; class WTBG01; order CAIYCZ01; family CAIRTM01; genus JANQFE01. The sequence goes on from JANQFE010000080.1 coordinate 14,338, forward strand.
TACTTTGGCATGGACAAGCTTGATATACCTGCAGATGCGGTTATTACGGGGTATGGCAAAGTAAACGGCCGCACCGTGTATGCCTTTGCCCAGGATTTTACCGCCCGCGGCGGCTCTCTCGGCGAAATGCATGCAAAGAAAATTACTAAGGTTATGGACATGGCCTTAAAGGCCGGCACTCCGTTTGTGGGCCTTAACGATTCCGGGGGGGCCCGGATCCAGGAGGGGGTTGATGCTCTTTTTGGCTTTGGCGAAATTTTCTTCCGTAACTCGGCAGCATCAGGCGTTATCCCTCAAATTACCTGTATCATGGGTCCCACAGCCGGTGGGGCGGTGTACTCTCCCGCTATGACAGACTGGATTTTCATGGTAAAAAATACGAGCTACATGTATATTACCGGTCCGGATGTTATCCGGGCGGTTACCGGGGAAGAGATATCCCATGAGGCCCTGGGTGGTGCCATGGTCCACAATTCCAAAAGCGGGGTTGCCCAGTTTGCCGGAGAAAACGATCAACACACCCTTGATCTGGTAAAGGAACTGCTCAGCTATCTGCCAGCAAATAATATGGAAGATCCTCCCTATGTCGAAACCGGAGATGCTCCCGACCGGGATTGCCCTGAACTTGATACAATTATTCCGGACAATCCCAATCAGCCCTATGATATTAAACAGGTAATTGCCGGCATTGTTGACAATGGTATTTTCTTTGAGCCCCATGAACATTATGCCCAGAACCTGGTGGTCTGCTTTGCACGCCTGAATGGGGATGTCATCGGAATTATTGCCAACCAGCCGGCCTTTATGGGCGGTGCCCTGGATGTGGATGCCTCAGACAAGGCTACCCGTTTTATTCGCTTCTGTGATGCCTTTAATATTCCCATGCTCACCATCATGGATGTACCGGGCTATCTGCCCGGCAGCGACCAGGAATGGAATGGAATTATCCGTCATGGTGCTAAACTGCTCTGGTGCTATTCTGAAGCAACGGTCCCCAAAATGACCCTGATTACCCGCAAAGCCTACGGCGGCTCCTACATCGCTATGTGCAGCCGGCATCTGGGGGCAGATTTTGTGTACGCCTGGCCCAGTGCTGAAGTAGCGGTTATGGGTGCGTCCGGCGCGGCCAACATCATTCACCGTAAGGAAATAAAGGGCGCCGAAGATCCCAAAGCCAAACGAACGGAGAAGATTGAGGAATACCAGGATCTCTTTTCCAACCCCTATATTGCGGCCTCCCGCGGCTATGTTGATGATGTCGTTGCACCCGGTCAAACAAGGAAAATTTTAATTCGCTCCCTGGATGCAATCAAAAACAAGCGGGAAACCCGGCCGGCCAAAAAACACGGCAATATTCCCGTATAACAAAACGGCGTTTCTAAAAAAGCCCTGCAGGATAATTTCTGCAGGGCTTTTTTATGCCTTCGCACAGAGAAAATTGCTGCTTGAGGCTGCCCGGATTGCATATCAGCCTTTTGCTTGACACCTCAGAAGCTTTTTCTTATAAGTAAAATTATTTTTCATAAACGGTTGTTAATCCCATGTGTGGCATTGCAGGTATTTATAACAGGGATGGAATCCGCCCCGACAGGGACATTATTGAAAAAATGTCCGCCGCTATCGCTCATCGCGGTCCTGATGCAGAAGGATTCCATCTTGACAGTACCGTCCATCTGGCCTGCCGCCGGCTCAGTATTATTGATCTGGATGCCGGCCCCCAGCCGATATACAATCACGAAAAAACTCTTTGCATTGTTTTCAATGGTGAAATCTACAACTATAAATCCCTGCGCCGGGAAATAACTTCGTTGGGGTATGCTTTTCAAACCCAAACAGATACAGAGGTGATCCTGGCAGCCTACAGCCTGTGGGGCAATAAATGTGTTAGCCGGCTGAAGGGAATGTTTGCTTTTTGCATCCGGGATATAAAGAAAAGAAAGCTACTGCTGGTCAGAGACCGCTTTGGCATTAAACCGCTGTATATTACGTTGCTGCCCGATGGGACGTTTCTGTTTGCATCGGAAATCAAAGCCCTGTTGCAGCACCCCGCCCTGGAAAAGCAGTTGTATCCTCAAGCCATACAGAACCTGTTGACATACGGTTTTAATATTGCCCCCCATACTTTTTTTGAAAACATCAAACAGGTCCTGCCCGGCCATTTTGTGCGTATTACCCCGCAGGGCATAACCACCAAACAGTACTGGGATATCGACCTCGAATCACCCCTGCTGGATCTTGAGGCAGAAGATCTGGGCAGCCTGTTCCGGCAGCGTTTCGAACAGACGGTTAAAGAAAGTCTTGTGGCCGATGTGCCGGTTGCCGCATATTTAAGCGGCGGCATTGATTCAAGTGCTGTCGCCGGTATGTATTCCAAGCTGTCAGAAGACAAAATTAAAACCGTTACCATTACCTTTGATGATGCCGGCTATGATGAATCAATATATTCCCGGCAGGTTTCAGATTTTTTTAATACCGATAATGTTGAATTCAAATGCAGTATAGACCCGGATGATATAAGCAAATTACTATACTATTTGGAAAACCCTTTGGTTTCACTCCTGAATTTGCCTCTGTTTCTGCTTTCACAAAAAACACATGACCTGGGCATCAAGGTTGTTCTGGCTGGTGACGGGGCTGATGAAGTTCTCGGGGGATATGACTATTTTAAACTTCTTAAGGCCATGGCATTTATTGAACGCTGTGAAAGTCCTTTTCGGAAAAACATCCTGCGCAAAATCTTCCCACACGTTAAAACACCTCCAGAGGCAGATTCACAATACGTCTACCTGAAGAATTTCAGAAACCGGTTTCCTGTTATGCATGCTGCTATCCCTTACCAGTTTCAGGAGTTTCAATTAAAAGCACAGCTTTTTTCACCTGAGTTTGAAAACCTGTTGCAGCAGACACCCCTTGATAATCCATTTTTTTTTAATCCAGAAAAAATAGAGGGTCGTCCGTTGATTGACCAGGCCCTCTACATAGAAACAAAGATGCGGCTGCTCAATCTGACCCTGCCCCTGTCAGATAAAATGAGTATGGCAAACTCTGTTGAAATGCGGCCATTGTTTCTTGATCACGAATTTGTAAATTTCCTGTTCCGGATTCCGCACCATTATAAAATTCGAGGACTTTCAGAAAAACATATTCTCAAACAAAGCATGCGCAACCTGCTGCCCGAGGAAATTTGCACAAGGAAAAAACAGCCCCTGCAGCCACCCGGCAAGTGGTTCATTGAGACTGCCAGCGATATGCTCAGGGATTATTTATCCCCGCAGAAACTGAAAAACACCGGTTATTTCAACCCGGCTTTTATTGATGTCGTCCTTGATGAATACAGTCAAGGCTCCTCATTTGATTACTCCGGTGTAATTATTGTTGTGTTTTTTATTCAGCTATGGCATGACATCTTCCTTGAATGAAACTAAGCCTGTAGCATCTGCACAGACGTTTTTTAAAACCGATACCCTGAAGGTTACATTGTTTGCAGGATTAAAATGCACTATATCGGCCTTGACATAGGCTCTATCAGTGTTAATGCGGTTCGGATGTCTCCCGATTGTGAAATCGTTGAGGAGCATTACCTGCGTCACCACGGCCAGCCTGTAGAAACCACCCTGGTTGCCTTAACAGATATCTTTTCGCGGACACCCCTTGATCGCCTGGCCGGGATTGCGGTTACCGGCTCGGGGGGAGCTTTGATAGCAGAGCTGTTGAACTGTTTTTTTGTTAATGAAATCATCGCCCAAAGCACGGCAACAACACAGCTCTATCCTGAAATTCGCTCAATAATAGAGGTGGGCGGTGAAGATTCCAAGCTTATACTGCTTAGTCCTGACCCAAAAACAGCAAAAATCCAGCTGAAGGACTTTGCCATGAATACTGTCTGTGCTGCCGGCACCGGCTCTTTTCTTGACCAGCAGGCTGCCCGTCTGGGAATAAAGATTGAGAAGGAGTTCGGGCGGCTTGCGCTGCAATCTACCCACCCACCCCGGATTGCAGGACGGTGCAGCGTCTTTGCAAAGTCGGATATGATACACCTGCAGCAGGTTGCAACACCAGATCATGATATAATCATGGGCCTGTGCGTGGCACTGGCCCGCAACTTCAAAAGTACTGTGGCCAAAGGGCTGGAGCTCGCCCGGCCGATAGCGTTTCAGGGTGGTGTTGCGGCCAATGCCGGCATGGTACGGGCCTTTGAGATGGTTCTGAATATGGATCGCCATCAGCTTGTGCGGCCAAAATACTTTGCATCCATGGGAGCTATTGGGGCCGTGCTGACAATGCTTCAGCGCGGCCATACCTCTCCGGTTGTCGACCCGGTCGTTTTAGAAGACGTTTTAGAAGACTATCTTAAAAACAAAACCGCCGAAGTGCACCACCACCCGCCCCTCACAGACCATAATTACCGGCTGCAGGTTCAGACACTGCCCGTTGAAGGGCAAACACCCCTAGATGCTTTTCTTGGGGTTGATGTAGGTTCGATAAGCACTAATTTGGTTGTCATAGACAAAAACAAACGGGTTATCGCCCGGCGCTACCTGATGACTGCCGGCAGACCGATTGAGGCGGTGCGGTGCGGCCTTCTTGAAATAGGTACCCAGCTCGGTGACCGGGTTTCCATCAAAGGGGTGACAACAACCGGTTCGGGCCGTTATTTAATCGCTGATTTTATTGGTGCTGATTTCGTTAAAAATGAAATTACGGCCCATGCTCGCGGAGCTGTGAGCGTCAATCCGGCCGTGGACACCATTTTCGAGATCGGCGGACAGGATTCTAAATATATAAGCCTTGAAAATGGTGCTGTAGTCGATTTTACCATGAATAAGGTCTGTGCGGCCGGCACCGGTTCCTTTCTGGAAGAGCAGGCTGAAAAACTGGGAATAACCATTAAGGAAGAATTCGGCCGACTGGCCCTGTGCTCCCGCGCACCCATCTGCCTGGGAGAGCGCTGCACCGTATTCATGGAGTCAAGCCTTAACCACCAACAACAACGCGGCGCTCTGAAAGAAGACCTTGTTGCCGGGCTGAGTTACTCCATCGTGCTTAATTTCCTTAACAGGGTTGTTGAAGACCGCAAAGTCGGTGACACTATTTTTTTTCAGGGCGGCACCGCCTATAACCGTGCTGTTAAGGCTGCTTTTGAACAGGTGTGCAGCAAAAAAGTTACCGTACCGGCCCACCATGATGTGCTCGGTGCACTGGGGTGTGCTTTAATTGCGCTTGAGAACAACCCTGATGGCCCCTCACGGTTTAAGGGTTTTGACCTTGCCACACGCAAATACACGATTACATCATTTGAGTGCGTTGACTGCCCTAACAATTGTGAAATTCGCAGAGTTGCTGTTGAAGGGGAGCAACCCTTGCACTACGGCAGTCGCTGCGGCAAATACGATGAGGAAAAGCGGGAGTCCCTGGGCAAAGATATACCAAACCTGTTTGCTGAGCGCGAAAAAATACTCCTCAAACCATACACGCCATCTCAGTCTGTCCCTCCGAGCGCCCCAACAGTAGGCATTCCCCGGGCAACTCTGTTTTTTGAGATGTATCCTTTCTGGAATGCTTTTTTTTCGGAGCTTGGTTGTAAGGTAGTTGTCTCTCCGCCCACAACAAAAAAAAGTATCAACCAAGGCTGTGAGACGGTTGTTGAAGAGATCTGTTTTCCTATAAAGGTGGCCCACGGCCATGTTTTTGAGTTGTTGGAGCGCAATGTCGATTATCTTTTTTTACCCTGTGTGGTAAATCTTGATCACCTGAGTACTGATGCAGCGGTTTCCTATAACTGCCCCTTTGTACAGAGCCTGCCGTATCTGGTACGTGCTGTCATCGATGTAAAAAAATACCCAACCAAAATACTCAATCCGGTTGTGCATTTTGAATGGGGCCGCAAGGTTTTTGAGCCCCAACTGCGCAAGATTGCACGCAGCCTCGGCTATCGGGGCAAAACCGTTACCCGGGCCATTGCTGCAGCCTTTAAAGAAATGCAGCGTTTCAGACAAACGATTGCTGCAAGGGGCCGTCAGGCCCTTGCCAATCTGCCCCAAGATAAACCCGTACTTGTTATCGTCAGCCGTCCCTATAATGGCTGCGATCCGGGTCTTAATTTCCATATACCTGACAAGCTGCGGGATCTGGGCGTGCTGGCACTGCCCCTTGATTTTCTACCCGTTCAAGACAATTTTGGCCCGGAGATGAAGAACATGTACTGGCGTTATGGACAACGCATATATTCTGCGGCCCGCACCATAGCGCAGGACCCCCGGTTGCATGCTGTTTATATTACAAACTTTTCCTGCGGTCCGGATTCATTTATAATGAAATACTTTAATCGTGAAATGAATCAAAAACCTTACCTTACCATTGAACTTGATGAGCATAGTGCAGATGCCGGCGTGATAACACGCCTTGAAGCTTTCCTTGACAGCCTGCAAACTGCAGATGCAAAACAACAAAAACCTCAACCCTCCAGCTGTCCTGCTAAACCTCCCGGAATTCATCGCAGGGTATATATTCCCTACATGGATGATCATGGAATCGCCTTAGCGGCTGCAATGCGCTTTAACGGTATCCAGGCAGAAGCCCTTCCCATGGCAAATGAAAAAACCCTTGCCTTCGGTCAGCGGTATACTTCAGGAAAAGAGTGTTACCCCTGCATTATTACAACAGGAGATATTGTAAAAAAGGCTTTTTCCGATGATTTCGACCCCCGCCGGTCCGGCTTTTTTATGCCTTCTGCCATGGGCCCGTGCAGATTCGGCCAGTACAATCGTTTCCATCGCCAAGTGCTTGACGATCTTGGCTTGAATGAAGTCTCCATAATCGTACTTGATCAAACAACCAACTATGAAGGGGACTTGTCTTTTCTGGGTAATGGCTTCAGGCTGCTGGGCTGGCAAATAGTACTACTGGTAGATTATATGAAAAAATTACTGCTGCATACCCGACCGTATGAAACCTGTAAGGGCGACAGTGATACGGTTTACGCGGAGTGCCTGCAAAGGCTCGTACAGCAGGTGGAGCAGCAGGGCGTTGTTGCAGGCTGTGGAGCATATGCTGCCGACCGATTTGCGTCCATTGCGGTAAATCGCCGGGAGCAGAAACCTCTGATAGGGATTGTGGGGGAAATTTTTGTCCGCTCCAATCAATTCAGTAATGATTTTTTCATTCGCAAAGTAGAGACCCTCGGTGGCGAAGCCGTTATGCCGACAATGCAGGAATGGATTGCCTACACAGACTGGGAAAGGCGCAAAGATTTGAAAAGAGAGCGCAATTACCGGGGCTGTTTTAATGAAAGCATCAAATATGTGATACAAAATTATCATGTCAGCAAAGTTGTCCGGGATTTCAAGGGAACCCTTGAGCATTTTTACCGCGAGCTGTCAACCGCCCGCATCCAAAAACTTTGCAGCCCCTATGCTTCAGAGGACCTGCGCGGCGAGTCGAATCTAAGCATGGGCCGGGCGGTTGAATATGCTCGGCACGGCCTGCATGGTGTAGCCAATCTTATTCCCTTTAATTGCATGCCCGGCACAATAGTTAATACCCTTCTGTGGCGTTACGCTCAGGACTATCCTGATATGCCCCTTCTTAAGATGGTCTATGACGGCACCAGGCAGGCTGGTGACCAAACCCGCATTGAGGCGTTCCTATATCAGGCTCGTCAAAAATGTGAAGCAACAGACCATAAATAAGATGCTCTTACCACACCAGCCTTTGCAGTGCTCAAGGGCTATAGAAAAAAGAGAAATGCTCTAATAAAGTTAGAGCATTGAGACGTTAACAGAAGCAGTTATCGGTTTGGCAATATTTTTTATTTTGCTTTTACTTACTCTATAAACATTTTCATCTTCCTGCCGATAAACATCAATGCATTTTACGGAGTCTGCATATAATGACAGTATAGGGCACCAGATAAGTCATAGTGCATACTATATATTTCCATATCTTTTTTCTTGATGGGTCTGACCCATGATATCGGTAAGGTGTTACTCATTAAGGCTCTCGATGGAATCCTCACAGACCAGAAATCGCTTGACTCAGAGCCGGTCCTCAGAAGCATTCAGGAAGCGCATGCTGATTTTGGAAGTGCCCTTCTGAGCCGCTGGAAATTTCCTGACGTATTTGTCAGGGTAGCAAAAATGCACGATGATCCCACGCTGTCTCCGGCAACCCAAAAAGAAATTCTCGTTGTGCATCTGGCAAACATACTGACCCGTACCATAGGCTTCAGCCCTACAGATGGCGAGGAAGTAACTTTTTCAGAAATTGAATCTGCAAAACTGCTGGAAATCACACCGGAAATACTCGGAGAGGTTTCTGACGAGCTGAAAACAATCATGCAGGACACCAAGCATATTTTCTAAAACCCCCACCACTGCCCCCTCCTTTACAGCTCCGGTTCAGTAAAACGACCGCTAGAGCATTTCACAGAAAAACATAGCCGCTTTTCCTGAGAAAAGACTTTGCAGAATACAAAATGGATCCCCACTTTGGTAATGACACCATAAAGCACACACAAAAAATAAATCATTCCCGCGGAAGCCGGAATCCATAAGCATTTTTAAACAGCTCCTTTATCGCCACCACACTATGTTGTGAAATGCTCTAAATACTAAAATAGCAAAGGAACATCCCTTGATTCCTTTAGCTTTTAGGTTTCGGGTTTCCGCAAGTTTCCGTGCAGCGTGTTACGGTTTGAATACCCTTAAAGACAAATCCTTAATTGCTCTAAAATGCCTCGAATTGCCGGAAACAAGCGGCAGATTGTTTTCTGTAGCCGTTGCTGCAATAATTGCATCTCCGGCACGCAGTCCGGAAGAGAGCCTATATTCTTCAACGTAGATTGCGGCCCGGTGTCCGATGTTTTCGGTGATGGGCAAAACGGTAAAGCCGAAGGAGATCAGGAAATCTTTTATATGGATATGCTGGGTTTTGTTCTGGGCACACTGCAATAGTTCCATATACGATTGAACGGAAAGAAAGCGTTGATCTGTCCGTTCAATCAACCTCGCCGCTTTCTCATTTCCGTGCTGTACCCATATAAAAATATCGGTATCAAATATCACTGTACCGGTTCCCCCGCAAGGTTTCCATCTGCTCGGAAACCGATTTTGTTTTGTTCCCGGTCATGCCGAAAAAGGGATGGTTCCTGACCTTCTGAACCTTTCGGGTCCCGACAGGAGTAATAATGCCTTTGACTTTTCCATGATATCGAATAGTTACTTTTTCTTTTCGATCAAGCGCTTTCAAAACATCCTTCATTTTGTAACGCAAATCAATCACTGACGCATCCATACCATACCTCCTTGAATATGTATACTTATATTATACATTTTAATATCGACATTGCAAGTTAATATTATCTATAAGCATGAGAAAGAAAAAGGGGAAAGGGCCTGACCCCCCCTTGCTTTTGCGTACGCTACAGTGACGAATGATGAACACCGGCAACCCTAAATGAGATTTCTGACAAGCTGAAAACAATAATGCAGGACACCAAGCATATTTTCTAAAACCATCACCACTGCCCCCTCCTTTACAACTCCGGTTCAGTAAAACGACCGCTAAATACTGAAACAGCAAAGGAACATCTTTATATTTCTCTTATAGTAAGAAATTCCTTGAGCAAAACAATATTTCTTTATATATTCATAAAATAAAAATTGTTTCACATCTGATTCTGCAGACCTGGCAGGAAAAATTGGGGCGCAAAAGGAGGCAGCTGGGTTGAACGAACCCTCACCTGATCGCATTAATCATAGATTTGTTGTTTAAAATATACTTCCAGAATTGTGTTGAAAGTCTGGATGTTTTAGGAATGAAATAATAGGGAAGCGTCCCGGGTTTTCCTGTATTAAAAAGCAGGCGTTTCAAGTTTAGATTATTAGTATGTATTAAATCCAAATAGGTCTTTCTTATTATTATGATCACACATAACCAGTCCTGAACCAGAAATGAATTCTAAAGAGCCATCGTCTCTTATCTCAAATTTCAAATCTTTATTAGGCAATGCTTGAAAAAATATTTTTCTCCCCGAAGGGTATTCTATAGATGAATTTGGGGAATTTGCTGTTATTATTGTTGTTTTTTTATGGTCTTCCATATTGACTTTTTTTCCCCTCCCGATTTTTTCTATATACAAATCAAAGTTCTTTATATCTCTAGTCATTAACAAATCTTTATACCCGATTAAGTCTGTTCTTTTGGAATCTTCCGGTAGAACAGAAATTAAAAAACCTTTGTTTTTAAGATATTTCGAGTTTGGATAAATTTTAGTGAAATTTTGAAAATCTTTGATAGATAGAGACTTTTCAATACTGTCCCACTCAGATTTTTCATTTTTTATTTCATTGGTATTCTGTGCAATTGTGCTCTGTATAAAAAGAAGAAAAAAGATAAAACTAACAGCTGTTGTTTTTGTGAACATTTGCTTGTCTCCTTTACTAAAATTTTTTAGTTGAACTGATTCCTTGATACTAGTGTATTACCAGCATTTTTAATTATTTAAGGACGGCTTTCACCGCCACCCAGACTCCGGCAACTTTGAGTTCATAGCGGTGTCTTAGAGAATATCTCTGTGACTGAGCAGAGATATTTCCCGCACAACAAACAAAAAAAGCAATGAAATAAATTACAATTAAATGGAGCTATTGTCAAATGTTGTGTACGGTTAGGCGGCAATCCTCTCCATGCCATCAACAAATTTGACTCCCTCAATCACTTTTCCCAGCTTATCTATCCCA
>JANQFE010000088.1 GCA_028278025.1 Thermodesulfobacteriota bacterium
GCACTGTGAGCATAATAGAGCTCAATCAGGGACTTTCCTGCAGGAAGCACTGCAAGTTTTTTATCACGATACTGCCTGAAATAATAAAGCTCTGATTGGCTGTTTTCACTCAACAGACGTTCAATTACACAAAAATCAAAACGTGTGGTGGTTGTAGTTGTGATCGATGTCGTAGTGTCAGTACCGGGTGCAGTAGTGGTTGAGGCAACCGTCGTAGTTGAGGTGTTAGTGTTGCCATCATCAGAAGTGCTGGTAGTCGTGCTGGTCGGCGAACCATCTGAAACAGTTGTAGTAGTCCCATCACCGTCTCCGCCACCGCCTCCACCGCCGCCGTTGTCATCATCGCCGGATATACTGGTGGTAGAAGTAGCACTGCTGTTGCCGGTACTGAATTGTGCATATTTGAGTGCACCAGCAGTGTCATAATAGCAGAAAAGGGGTTTATCGCTGCTGTCAAGGGCAAGGGAAGAATACTGGCCGACATCGCCATTACTATCCACTATTGCGGTATTCCAGACCCTGTCCTTACTGGATGCATATTTAAGATCACCGTTAGCCTCATCATAATAACTGATGTGAGGATTATCACTGCTGTCAAGGGCAATAGAAGTGTATTTTCCTACACTGCCGTTGTCTATTTGGGTTAGCTCCCATTCACCGGGAGTTTCAAGATCACCATTATATGCATATTTCAGAGCACCCTTTTCTTCATCATAGTAGCTGATATGCGGGTTGCCATAACTGTCAAGTGCGATAGAGGTATACTCTCCCAGTGCCATGAACCCGCTTTCAATTTCAACCGGTTCCCCCCATGTGCCGCCGATATTATTAATATATTTAAGCGCATCATTTAAATAATCATGGTAGCTGATGTGGATGTTATCACTGCTGTCAATGGCAATAGAAGTAAACAAGCCCACATCATCAACCCCGTCACCGTCATCGACTATTTCAGTTCTCCAGATCAGTCCGGTTTTATAGGCGTGCTTTAGAATGCCTTCGTCTGAGTTATAGTAGCTGATATGGGGATTGCCGTTGCTGTCAAGTGCAATGGAGGTATACTCACCAACATCACCTTCATGGTCTACAAGTGCCGGGTTGTTTGTGTTAAGAACGTACATGAGCGCATCATTATCAAAATAACGGTAGCAGCTGATATGCACGTCATTATTGCTTCCAACGGCAATGGAGGTATGCAGACCAATATCATCTGTAAGTGCTTCAAATATTTCCTCGTGCCAGCCTGAAGCGTCTTTATACTTGTATTTTAAGCGGCCCTTGGTAAGAGTAGGCGCGTGATAGCTGATATGAGGATTATTGCCTGAATCCAGAACAAGGGAACAGTATTCACCGATACCCTCGGCAATGCCGTCAACGACTTCAATATCCCAATCGGCAGCAACATGACTGCAAAGACCGGTAATGAGCCAAAAAGTAAGCACAAAAAAAAGAGCTGATCTGCTTTTCATGAAGAAGACTCCTTATAGTTCTGAAGATACTATAGCAGAAAAACAAAAGAGGTACTCACATAAATTTAGATCATGGTAAATATCTATATAAATAAATATTATAAACGAAAGAAATAAAAAGTAACAGAAAGATTTTGTAAAAGAAAGGCAGGGCCATTATCGGCCCTGCCTTTCAGCAGCGTTCATTTCTGGTCTATTCAGTTATTCTATAACATCATCATCGTCGTCATCACCACAGGGTTGAATCACAAAAACTCCGGAAATAACATTTGACCATCCAATCAGGTTGCGGCCGCGGATTTCAAATGGGTATTCACCAGGTTCAAGGTCAGGCACTCTAGCCCTGCAATAGCTCTCACCGGTATAAGGATCCATATCCCAGCCGAGCACTTTAATCTTTTTCCATCTCTTTTCATCAGTCCTCAGGTATATCTTGAACTTGCTCTTGTAATTTCCAAAATATTTACCTTCGATGGTAACGATTTCGCCCGGGCATCCGGTCGGTCGAATCAGATCATACAATTCAGGTACCATAATGGTAAAAGCCTCGGGACATTCAATAGGACAAGGATCTTCATAATTCGGGTTATAGTATGGAATTACCTTAACATCCTGCGGCACAGCGGGCAGCTGCTGGCGGAAAATGCAGCCGATGCTGTCGTCGTTCCAACGTAGAACCTTGCATTTGTACTTGCCAACATATACAATACCTTTGCGAGCTCCGAAACCGGAACCGACGATTTTAAGCTTGGTGCCGATTGTTCCTTCGTCAGGCTCAATAGTGAAGTCACAGCCGGTACCAACGCATTCGCCGTCATCACAAATGCCGGTTGCATCCTGGCATTCTGCGCCGTTCAGCGGTGCCGGGTCGTTGATGCATTCGCCTTCTACACATTCGTCAGCCGTACATTCATTCTGATCTTCACAATCAAGAGGAGCATTGACACATTGTCCGTCTACGCACGTATCAACGGTACACAGGTCCTGATCATCACAGTCAATCGGCTCATTGATGCACTGACCATCTACACAGGAATCAGTGGTGCAGGCATCCTGGTCATCACAGTCATTTGGTACATTAACGCACTGGCCGTCTACACAGGAATCGATGGTGCAGGCATCCTGATCATCACAGTCAATGGGTGTATTGACACACGAATCTTGAATGCACTCATCAACCGTGCACGGATCATCATCAATACAGTCTTCAGGTAATTCACACGGCTGTTCAGCGCACTGACCATCAGGCATACATATCTGTCCTTCAGGACAGTTGTTAACATTCGTGCACTGTCCTGCAACACAGGAATCATCGGTACAGGCAACATCATCATTACAGTCAAGCGGCTCATTGATGCAGTTACCTGCAACACAGGTATCCGTGGTGCACAGATCCTGGTCATCGCAGTCCAGGGGTGCATTAATGCAGCTGCCGTCTACACATTCATCCGTAGTGCACAGGTCCTGATCATCGCAGTCAATGGGTGTATTGACACAAGCTCCGTCAACACAGGTATCCGTGGTGCACAGATCCTGGTCATTACAGTCCTCAGGGCCTGTACAGGATATACATTGGCCCGTACCCAGTTCACAGGATTGTCCAGCCGGACAGTTATCAGCATTGACGCAGTTCCCGTCAACGCACGAATCATCGGTGCAGGCAACATCATCATTACAGTCAAGCGGCTCATTGATGCAGCTGCCTGCCAGGCAGGAATCGGTGGTGCACAGGTCCTGATCATCACAGTCAAGCGGCTCATTGATGCAGCTGCCTGCTTCACATGAATCAGTTGTGCACAAGTCCTGATCATCGCAGTCAAGCGGCTCATTGATGCAGCTGCCTGCTTCACATGAATCAGTTGTGCACAGGTCCTGATCGTCACAGTCAAGCGGCTCATTGATGCAGCTGCCTGTTTCACATGAATCAGTTGTGCACAAGTCCTGATCATCACAGTCAAGCGGTGTGTTCTCACAGACATTATTGACGCACTCATCCGTAGTGCACAGATCCTGGTCATCACAATCTGAACCCTGCGTACATTCAACGCCATCGCCTGTAGTATCAATTGTTAGCGAACATTCTGCTGAGTCAGAGGGAATGTTTATGGAATCAATAAAAGTATTTATATTTGTAGGATTAAAGGCTATTTCAAAATTACAGGAGCCGCCCGGCAAGATCATGGTGTTTGAACAACCATCATTTTGCAGGATGAAGGGGGCGTCAAGAGGATCTGTAGAGCCAATTTCAAGAATACTTGTCGTCACTGCGGCGCTGATGCTTACAATTTCAACTGTGGTTGTTCCGACTACCTGGGTACCGAAGTCAATGGAGACCGGGTCGACAGTACAGTCCTGAGCTGTTGTAGGCGACGGACAGAGCGTCAAAGCACACAGGGCAATGACTAAACATAAAAAATTCTTCATATAAGTATCCTCCTCTAATAGATTTATATTATTACTTTTGTTTGGATAAGACTTTTTTATCATCCTCCTTTCTTAACAAATGAGTTGATTGTTTTACATTATGTTTATATATGTCAAAGGTTTCAAAATTTTAGAAAATAAAAAAGCCGAATTACATACACTACATAATTTTGTAGGCAATCCGGCTATCCTGTTCCAAAGGGTCAGGACCCGCGACTTTCCGTCACCTGATTACTCAGGATTTGGCCTTTTCTACTATTATTTACTTAAAAATAAAATAAAAAGCATTAAAATTTTATATTGGAGTGTTTGTTTTAATTATTATAATAAATGTAATAAATATATGTCAACAAAAAAATGATAGGCTTATACGAATTTTATTTTTATTTGCACAATAAAACAAAAAAATAAAAGAAAAGAAAATTGAAAAATATTTGATTATTTTGAAAGTTTAGAAAAAGTATCAGACAACCTTGCTCAAATTTTTTGTATGTTCCTTTTTTTAAAAATTTGAGAAATTATTGAAAGGGGTGTTTTTAACAGTATTTTAAAATCCAGCAACAAAGATCTTCTTAATATATAATTAATATCATAGCGTATCATCTCATTAAAAGTGGTAGTATTTTTGCCGTTTACTTGCCAAAGACCGGTCATTCCCGGCAGTGTTTCAAAACGTTTGCAGTGCCAGGGATGATATTGCTGTGCTTCATAAGGAATACATGGACGGGGTCCAATCAGACTCATTTCCCCGCGGATGACATTAAATAGTTGCGGCAATTCGTCAATACCGATTAAACGCATCAACTTTCCCAGTGGAATAATACGCGGATCATCAGAATCAAGTTTCTTTAATGGGCTGTTATTATGAATTAAATCTCTAAGGTGTGTGTAATGTTGTGATGCATCGGCATTGTTTTGCATGGTGCGGAATTTCCAGCAAATAAAGCTATTGCCCATATAGCCGACCCTGACTTGTTTAAAAAAGACCGGACCAGGTGATATTATTTTAATATACAGGGCAACCAGCAGCATTAACGGTGATATAAGAAGTAGGCCGGTACATGCTGCAAGAATGTCAATTATTCTTTTCCAAAAGGGTATTGCTGAGAAGTATGTTGGATTTGCTATATCAGTATGTTTGTCGGTTGCGATAACTTTTATCTGTTGCGGATATTTGTGATCATTGCTGAAACATGTCTGACCATTAATACACCACATCCAATTAGATGGATATGTATAAATTGAACAAGGCGGCAGTCTTTTGTGCGATGGTAGGGCTTTGTGTAGATCATTAATAGGAAGGTGAGCATTGTCGGCAGAGGTTTCAGGCATAATAATACCAAGACGATTTTTATCAAGCCAGCCAATTTCGTCAGTACAGCGAAATCTTTTAAAAAGAGTGTTATAAAAACAAGACAGGTTCTCATTGCTCATAATTTTTTTATGTATATCAAAAATTACGACTGAGAATTCACGGCTTGTTCGTGCAGCAAGAGCTTGCTCATGCTTAAGAATTGAGAGAAACTCTTTCTTTTGATAAAAATTTTTCATAAGTTTTTTTCAAGCAAGTCCGCAAACAGAGTACAGAGCAAACATATATTAAGTACTAATAATGTACTATTGCGGACAGATGTTCAAACGTGTCTCGCTAAGTTAGTAATAAAGCATATACTGTCAGTTATGATGTTATTTAAGTCAAAGCATTTCCATATGGTGCACGTATAGCTTTATTTTATGGTTATTTACGTGGAATGTGTGACTTTTCAGCTGTTTATAAATTATTTATGACTTTTATGGCCTAAAATAAATTATTTTAGGCCATATTGCAAGCTATTACAGCAATTAAAAGGTGAAATAAACCTTCCTTAATTTACAATAATAACAAAAAAGATATATGTCAATAAAAAAGTATTAATAATAATATTTTTCTATACAGTTAACAAAAAGTACTGAAAAAAAATAAAAACTATTAATATTTTCTATGGGGAAGAAAATCCAAATATACGATTATATTACTGTAAAAAAGAGGAAAGTTATGGTGCTGCGAATTTTTAACAGTAAAGGTTGTGCAGGATGAGGAGTAATGGGGGATTTTTTATGCACCCACATGCCGTGCCGCATAAACTCGAATAGGACATACATGTCCATCTGCAAAAGATGTACGAGAATCACAATCGGGTCTTATATTTTTTGCGGTTGGGCACCGGTTAAATAGGGACAGCGCCTATTTTTTGTTGACAGCCACAATAGTATTTGATAAAAAAACAAATATGCCACGATTAGCCCGAGTAGTAGCCAAAGACTATCCCCATCATGTTACCCAACGGGGTAATTACCGCCAAACGGTATTTGAAAGAAAAGCCGACTACCGCACCTATCTGGAATGGTTGAAGCTGTATAGTGAAAAATACGGTTTGGATATATGGGCGTATTGTCTCATGCGAAACCATGTGCACTTCGTCTGTGTCCCCCAAAAAGAAGATTCTCTTTCTCGAACATTTAATATGCTTCATATGAGATATGCCCAGCATATAAATCGCAAAAAGAAGACCAGTGGACATTTATGGCAGGGGCGGTTTTACTCATCGATCCTTGACGAACGGCATGTTTATGCTGCAGTACGTTACGTGGAGAACAATCCGGTACGAATAAATTTAGTTGAAAAGGCCGAACAGTATCAATGGTCCAGCGCCCGAGCGCATGTAGATAGTAATTTTGAATTAATTTCATCTGAGTGTTATCTGCTAAATGAAATACCAA
>JANQFE010000125.1 GCA_028278025.1 Thermodesulfobacteriota bacterium
GCTAGTTTTTTCATGGGCTGGCCTCCTTTAAAAGTTTATATTTGACCTGGGTGCTATTATAGCACCCAGGGCCAGCCCGTTTCATATGATCTAAAGTTATTTATTTGTCGGTTGATGTTTGGTATTCACTTTACGATTAACGCGTCTCGTTTTACGTTCTTTATCCTTATTATTGATTAGTATTATTAGACCGGATTAACTGGATGAACAGGATGTTGTTTTCATCATGGCTACTGCCATGTTGAAAAATCATGTCAATCCTGTATATCCTGTCAGGAATAATCAGCAATAATTTTTCTCATCACTCGTTGCTCAGCACTTTATCGGGCATTCCTGGATATGCAGCTTTCAGAAAACAGAATTTTTGAGTGGCCGGGCTCCAGCGTTTCTTTTCAGCGATCAGACTCATAAAAAGCTCTCCATCCTTTATCAACGTTCCACCCATTACATCAACACCGCGCTTAAAAAGCGGATCGGGGAAATAGCCGGCAGTCGGACCAATGATTGACACTTTTGCATCATCCGGGCAGTTGGCAAGAATTTCATCAAGGGTATCATTCAGCACCGTGGCGCTGGTACACAGAACTTTGTTACAGCCGTGCAGCCCTGCAGGGTCAAGGCTTATATGCAGATTGGGGAATTGCTGGATGTATTTTTCCTGTTTTTCAATGATTGTAAGTGAGGCCTGGGCCTCTTCAACTATTTTAATTAACGGTGAAAAAAATCCAACCATACCGACCCGGTCAGCCTGCTCTATTGAAAGCAGTCCCAGTGAATCGGTTGCTGAGTCAACGGGAAAATCGGTCAGCTTTATTACATGCTGACATACGGCATTGAGTGCTGCCAGGCTGAGCATGTTTTCTATGGGATCATCACTGCCGAACAGACAGGCAAAATCCCGGGGAGACTTTCCAATAAAACCGGCAGGCTTCAGGGACAAATAGTGCTCCATCATGTCATCCGGCAAAAGCACATAGCTGACCCCGACGGTGCCGTCTGCCAGCATAAGCGCCATAAATTCGGATTCTTTGGGCTGTCCGCCTTTATAAAAAGGAGGGAAAAAGATTTTCTCAATGGGGGGAGCAGCAAACTGTGAGGTCAGCCTGCTCACCATATCCCTGAATTCATCCCTAAGGCTCATGCGGCGTTCTTTTCTCTCTTAATGATTTCACCTTTGATGCTGATGGTGACGATTTCAAGAGGAACTTTGACTGCGGCGGTTTTCAAGGCCTCCCTGACGATTGCCTCCATACCATGACAGCAGGGTACTTCCATAACCACGACGGTTACCTGTTTCAGGCCAGCCTGTTTGAAGATGGCAGTGAATTTATCTTTGTATAATTCCCGGTCATCAAATTTGGGACACCCCATTAGAAGGGTTTTACCTTGTATGAATTCCTGGTGGAAACCGGGGTATGCAACGGCAGTGCAGTCTGCAATGACCACCAGCTCTGAGCCGTGCAAGAACGGCGCTTCAGGGGGCACCAATCTGATCTGGATGGGCCAGTGACCGAGGGCGGAACGGGGGACAGCTTGCCGGTCAGGAGCGGGTTCATCGGCAAAGGTATGAAGCCGGGCAGACGGACACATATTGACAGGGGTTTCCTGTGGGGGATGATCTTCCAGGTGTTGGGCAACTGCTTCTTCATCAAACTCATCTGCTTCACGCTCCACAATGCTTAAAGCCCCTTGCGGACATTCACCGAGACAGGCGCCCAGCCCGTCACAGAATTTTTCAGCCAGTACTTTTGCCTTACCATCTATCACTTCAATTGCTCCTTCGGCACAGGCCGGCACGCACATACCGCACCCGTCACAGAGCTCTTCATCTATTTCTATGATTTTACGATTTATCTTCATAATAACACCTCATCATAAGTGCCTGAAATCAAAATGCTTCCAGCTGAAATACGCTACGTGCAATCCTTTTACCGGTTTCTGTAAAAAACCGCTCATTAATCAGTTCGTTGAGCTTTTCCTGCTCAAAGGGTTTTTCTTTATGGGCGTCCTCCAGGTTCACCAGCAGGTCGGCATCAGAGAGAATCTTGAAGTTATTGGTTTCCTCCGGGCGGGGGCTGTGGTGATGGCCCACGATATCACAGACCTCATCAATCAGTTTTGGATCAGCCTCAAATTTTTCAAGTATCTCTCTGGCAATCGGCGGGCCCAGCTCTTCCTGGTACCGGGCGGCAGAGCTGTTATAGCGCTTTTCTGCCTCCCTGATGCCGATGTCATGCAGGTAAGCTGAAATCAAAACTACCGCAATAGAGCCTTTTTCTGCCTGTATGATTTTTTCTGCATAGCGGGCTACCTTCATGGCATGGCCGATACGCTTAAAATCAGTGCCGAAATAGCGCTTCATCTCAACGGCTACCCGGTCCTTAAGAAGATTCTTCCTCTCCGCCAGCAGTTCAGGCGGCATTTCCTGCAGGCACTGGTCAGCGTATTGACAGTAGCCGGCGCAGCCAAAATCAAGCCTGGGGTTTAAAACCCTCTTGCCGCAGTTTTTACACCTGCGGGTCGAATCATCTTTGAAAAATTCTACGATTTTGCCGCACTGGGGGCACGGCGCTTCGTAAATATCGCCGGGCCTCCAGTAGCGGGTATCCTGGCCGGGACATTTCATGTTGTGCTCCAGCAAAGATTAAGTATTTTATTTGTTTTTCCATGTTTGCATCATCTTATTTATAACACATCATTACCCATGTTATATAATCCCAGAGTAATAGCTTACCAGCTTGCAAGCTATCAGCCAAGTATTGCTTTCAAATCCTCATCAGGCGTGCTGATGGGTTTTATGTCAAATGTCTTCACCAGCGTATCAAGGATAGCGGGTGTAATAAAAGCCGGCAGGGACGGGCCCAGCCGTATATCCTTAATTCCCAGGTGCAGCAGGCTCAGCAGGATTGCCACTGCTTTTTGCTCATACCAGGACAGTACCAGAGAGAGCGGTAAATCATTGACACCGCATTCAAACGCATTTGCCAGTGCTACGGCAATCTGCACGGCGGAAAACGCATCGTTGCACTGGCCCACATCCAGCAGGCGCGGTATACCGCCGATATCACCCAGGTCTTTATCAAAAAAGCGGAACTTGCCGCAGGCCAGTGTCAGGACCACGCAGTCCTCAGGCACTTTTTCAACAAACTCGGTATAGTAATTGCGGCCCGGTTTGGCTCCGTCGCAGCCCGCAACCAGAAAGAAGTGGCGGATAGCCTTATTCTTCACGGCCTCAATCACTGTACCGGCAACGCCCATGACGGCGTTGCGCCCAAAGCCTACCATGACCGACTTACCGTTTGAATCCTCAGAAAACCCCGGCAGCGCCAGGGCCTTTTCAATGACCGGGGTAAAATCCTTATCGGCTACATGGACGGCTCCGGGCCAGCCGACCAGCCCGGCTGTAAAAATATTATCCTTGTAGGAGTCTGCCGGTTTTTGAATGCAGTTGGTGGTCATAAGGATTGCACCGGGGAATGCTTCAAACTCTTTTTTCTGATTTTGCCAGGCAGTCCCGTAATGTCCATACAGGTGGCTGTATTTTTTCAGCTCAGGATAACCGTGGCAGGGCAGCATTTCACCATGAGTATACACGGTAATGCCTTTCCCTTCGGTCTGCTTGAGCAGCTCTTCCAAATCCTTGAGGTCATGACCGGAAACAAGGATTGCTTTGCCTTGCTTTGTTCCCAGGGGAACCTTGGTCGGTACCGGATGGCCATAGGTTGCAGTATTGCCGGCATCCAGCAGCTCCATGGTTTTAAGATTGATTTCACCGCATTTGAGAACCAGATTGACCCAGTCATCCGCAGAAAGATCCTTATTGAAGGGAGCCGCCAGGGCTTCATGGATGAAGGTGTATACGGCATCGTCTTCCTGGCCAAGAATAAAAGCGTGATTGGCATATGCGGCAACCCCCTTGATCCCGAAAAGCAGGATGTGCTGCAGTGACAAAACATCAGGGTTAACAGCTGAATCGGCTTTAAGTCCCGCGACTTCAGCCTGCTTGAGCAGATCTTCTATTGACGGGGCGGGAGTGAAGGTGGCGGCATCCATGGTAAAACTCGTAACACCGCCGGCCGTGACAATTTTTGCTTTAAGGCTTTCCCGCAGCTCAACAGCACGATTAATGAGGGGCCGGAATCGCTCCGGATCAAAATTTACATTTGTTAATGTTGCAAAAAGGGCCTCACAGGTAAACCGGTTCACTTCATTATCTTTTACGCCGACCTTGATTCCCTCCAGTGCATGCAGGGAAAGCCCCCTTAGCGCATACACCAATACATCCTGCAGGGCTGCTGTTTCCGGTGTTTTGCCGCATACCCCACCCTTTGTACAGGCTTCGCCCCTGGCTGTCTGTTCGCACTGATAACAAAACATACTTTGCTGACTCATCTTGCATCCTCCTCTATCGGTTTGTTTTCTTTTGCTAAAGGATCACGGCCCTTTGCTTGTTCTATTGTAATCTACTTTACAATCTAGCACGGTAAGGTCATGTGCTCATTGACTTATGTCAAAACCTATTGAGAAAACTGTTTTATTTTATCATTACAGTAAAATAAAAAACCCGACTTGCAGCCGTTCTTAAACCTTAATTAACCGCAGACGGACGCCGACTAACGCAGACATTCTCAGCGGACGACCTGTCCGCTGAGAAAATGCAATCACTTTGTGATGAAAACAGCATTTTATAAGAAGTTACAGTATGTTAATATTAATATATCATACCACCGCTTACCTGAAAGGACATGGAAGGTTTTTCTCCCGCAGCGTCGCGGGAGAAAAAAGTCTGCGTACTTCTGCGGTTAATTTTATAAACTCACGACCTATGGACGAGGATAATTTTTGTCTATCTATATATGCTCAGGGGGTGTGATGTTCAGCTTGTCGCAAATCCAGGCAACCAGTTTGTCAATTTCATCAAAGGAAAAATGCGGGACCGGAAAGGGGGGCCGGGCATCAGTAACAAGGGCGTCTACAGAGTAAACAGGGTCCTTATATAAGGGGGTCTTGGGATTTTCCACCCGGTAGACCTCAACCTTTAAGCCGGGCAGTTGCTTGAAGCCTTCAATGATCAGCAGGTCATAGTCAGCAAACCATTTTTGCTTGATCTGCTCTATGTTAATAGCAGGAGGTGCTCCTGAAAATATCCCCATTTCAGTATCCGACAACACCATTACCTGTTCGGCGCCGGCCTGGCGGTGTGTCCATGAATCCTTGCCTGGATGATCAAAGCTCTGAGCGTGGTGAGTATGTTTAAGCGTTCCCACCCGAAGATTCAATTTTATAAATTCCGGGATTAAGCGGGTAATCAGACCGGTTTTGCCGGATCCGGATCTGCCCACAAATGAGATAGTTTTACAAGCCATTGTACAATTTCTGTTTTTCTGATTATTAACGTATCTTTTATATTACCATCTTTTGTGCATATTGCAGCATCTTTTTATTATTGACTGCAGACCGGCACAGACTAACGCTGACGTTCTCAGCGGACGACCTGTCCACTGAAAAGGTGCAATCGCTTTGCGATATAAGAACAGTTTTGCTTGGAAAATTGGAGGGCTTATAGCCTGGGTTTTGTTTTATGCCCTGGCCTGAAAGGCCATGAGGTTTTTGCTTCTGCAATGTCGCGGGAACAAAAGGTCCGCGACCATCTGCGTACTTCTGCGGTTAATTTGAGTTATAAAAATTTTTCCATCACCGATCTCCTCCGTGCCATGTTTTGCTGTATTGGTGGTGTCGACCGTAATATGCACAAACGCATCATTGACTGCAATGTCAAGGCGTACTTTGGGGATCAGGTATCCAGAGATAGTGTATCTGCTGCTTGGCAGATTTTTTCATAAAACACATCAGGGGTCATGTCGGCCAACAGGCTGCCATGGAGTTCGGCTAGTGCAGGTGTGGCAGCATCGCCATAGTTGATGGCGGCCGCCATATATGCAACTACCAGATACAAAAACTGTGGCTGGTTGCTCAGGAGAGGGTCCACATGCAGCAGGCACTGCTTGCCATGGGCATCGTCACGGTAAAACGGTTGTGCACATTGATGGGACTCAAGGCCTGTCCGTTCAAAAACGATTTCGGTTGGATAGCGCAGGCATTCTTTGTCAGTTAAAAACCTGTGCAGGTTTTCCGGTGTGAGAGGCCCACCCAGTCTGTTTTTAGCACGCTGAGCTGCCATGCGGGCATGTTCAATAAGGGCTTCATCCAGTGAATTGACAGTATCACCTGTTGAAGTAACCATGAATATACTTACTGTAGTGCCTAAAGTGCACTAAAATTGTCTAACTGCTATAGGCATTCAGTTTTTTTATGTTGAGCATCTCGTTACTCATTACTCGGAACTCATAAATTAGCAACCTATTTATTTAAATACCACTTGTGATTCTTACTGTTAAGGAGTTTGTCTATGGCTGTCTGCAGTTTTTTAGCGGCCTCTTTTTTGGCGGCATTTTTTGAGTGCAGTCCTTCTTCAACCAGCTCCTCCAGCTCCGGCAGCAGCTCATGGTAAAAGTTCTTGGCAATATCATAGGTGCCGTGCCAGTGGGTATAGTCCGGGCCCATCATGGCAGCGCCGTGCCGTGCGCGGCGACCCTCGTGGTGCCAGAGTTCAAACCAGATAAAATCAATCTTGTTGGCGAATTTGGCTGGTTTCAGTAATGGTTTGGCCAGCGCCATGAGCTCTTTACCCGGCTTGGCAAATTTTTCATGATAGAGCTCAATCAGGGCATCATACTGCTGATAAAATGAAACTACATAGTCATCCCCGTGACAGTTAAGACAAACATCCTTCATATTATTGCGGCGTGTTTGCCAGTTCACATTAGCTCCGGGAAGTCCTAATTTTGCGTCTGACTTTTCAGGGCGGACAGAAATAGGAGGACGGTTATTCCAGCTGATGCGCATACCGATATCATGGGTAACCGGCTGGGTTTTGGTGGCCGACATATGACAGGTAGCACACGTGGGAGCAACATCATAGTCTTCTCCCACAATCCATTTTGGTTGGTCAAGATTCATTTTGTCCATATTGGCCCGGAAGGTGAATCCATGTTTGGACTCATTGTAAACTTCAAGCTGGGGATGGTCAGGGCCCATATGGCATTTGCCGCAGGTATCAGGATAACGGGCCTGAGCTGCGGAAAAAATATGGCGTGAATGGCAGGACGTGCAGGCCCCTTCAGTTCCATCAGGATTAATCCTGCCGATACCTGTGTTGGGCCAGGTGGCCGGATCAAGCTTGCCGCCGGTGAGTACCTTGACCTTGCTGCCGTGGCATTGCCAGCATCCGCTCACTGCCGCGGCAGAGTTGCCCTCGGGAAACGCAGGGGTTTTAAATTCCCGGTTACCCTCAACAACTTCAGCCAGGCGATTATCAAGCGAGCCGATAATTGCACCGCCTTTGGCATGGTGTGATGAAGCAAATTCATCGGTTTCTTTTTCATGGCAGCGGGCACAATCCCGCGGGCTGACAATAATTGAGATGATCTGGCCTTCATGCTCCAGGGCATCCGGGTCATCGGGCTCGGCTTTGTGGCATTCAAAACAACCCACATTTGCACGGAAGTGCCTGCTTTGGCCCCACTGCTCATAAATGGCAGGAGATTCCTTTTTATGACACTCGATACACTTTATTGATTCCGGTAAAAGCTCAGCAGGGGTATAACCGGCCAGAGCCTGCCCATATATGGCCGCGAAGACCACCAGAACTGCAATTGTAAATTTCGTGTAGTTTGTACTCATAGGATCCTCCTAGCGAATATGTTTTGGTTTTTTGAGTTGATGTGCTGCAGGTCCTATAAACCGGACAGGCAGCAAGCACTTATAAGCCTGACTCTTATGTTTTTTTTGTATAGTGATAAAATTTCCCTGAGAGAATCGGCACTGCAAGATGTATCATCCATGAAAAGAGTAATAAACCAAAAGCCCAGATGCCGATACATATCCAGGTTTCATTGCCTGTGGGGAAATATTCAACAATTTCTCCCAGCGGGGTTGGTAAAAATCCGGGCACGACCATACCCATACCCTTTTCAATCCAGATGCCTACAAAGGCTAGAACACAGGCAAGATTCAGGAACCACATTTGGCGGGCCAAATAGGGTATGAGCAGTATAATGCTTGCAATAACTTCGATAACAATAGCAAACCAGATCCAGGGTGCCAGGGCATCGTGTCCATGCAGGCCGAAGAAAAGATAGCGGGCAGAGCTGGTATGTCCGGAATCAGAATAAAATTCTTTAAAAACTTCACACCCCAGCAGAAACAGATTTACCAGCAGCGATATGGTTACGATCTGTCTGAGAATCTGGAGGGCTTCATCAGTGATGTTGTATTTAGTGTAACGGCGTATAAGTTGAAAAGCCACAATCATGAGTCCCGGCCCTGCCGTAAAGGCTGAGCCGATAAAGCGGGGTGCAACAATCGCGGCGTTCCAGAACGGGCGGCCCACCAACCCTACGTAGAGAAAAGCTGTGACCGTATGAATGCTGATAGCCCAAAAAATTGCTATCAAGACAAAGGGTACATAAAAAAGCATGGTGGGTTCTTGGTTAAGATAGCGTTTATAAAGCAGATAGCCGCAGATATGGACATTTAAAATCAAATATCCCAGCAGTACGATAACATCCCAGGAAAGCATGGATATGGGGAAGTTGAAGACCCCGACTACCGGCATCAGATGCCAGAACCGGTCGGGACGGCCCAGGTCCACGGTAACAAACAGCAGGCACATGATAATTGCTGCAATTGCCAGCAGTTCCCCCAGGATGACCACGTCGTGGAGGTGTTTGTTGTTGTAAATATAGGCCGGGATGACAAGCATAACCGCGGCAGCCGCAAGTCCTACAATAAAGGTGAAGTTTGCAATATATACCCCCCAGGAGACCTGGTCGGTCATTCCGGTGAGAACCAGCCCTTCAGCAAACTGCTTACTGTAGGCATGCAAACCAAGCAAGCTCAGAATAGTTAAAAATGCCATCCAGATATAGAACTTCGTCCCGCCCATAAAGCTGAGCCTGACAGATCGCCACAAAAAGACCAGATAGTCTCTGATCATTGATCAATGCTCCTTCACGTTTTTATAATGCCCGGGTCTGCTAATCCGTCAAATTTTTTAGACAGGGTTAACAGGATTTACGAGATTAATAAGCTATTTATCAAAAAAATAATAAAACCGTGGAACTGTGCCGGCTTCCTCCTTAAGGACATAAACACGTTTTTCATTGAGGATATAATTTATCGGGCTGTCAGGATCAAGTACGTTACCAAAAACCCGCGAGCCGGTTGGACAGACCTCAAGACACGCAGGATAGAGTCCTTGGCGGGTCCTACCCAGGCAAAAAGTGCATTTTTCTACCACACCGCGAGGTCGGATGCGGTTTCCCAGATAGGCCATTTCTGTTGTGATCTCTTCTTTGGGAATCACCGGTTTGGTAAAATTAAAACGTCGGGCCCAGTAAGGACAGGCCGCCATGCAATAGCGGCATCCAATGCACCAGTTATAGTCCACAACCACAATGCCGTCCGGTTCCTTCCAGGTAGCCCGCACCGGACAGGCCTTTGTGCAGGGAGCTTTTTCACACTGCTGGCACTGGACCGGCATATAGTATTTATCCTTTTGGGGTACGGCTTTATGGTTGTAATAATGGCTGGACTTCTCTAAATCCAGTGTGCCTTTCTCCAGTTCCAGCACCCGGATATATTGTATTTCCGGACTCCGGGACGTATTGTTTTCCTGCATGCAAGCATAAACACACCGGCGGCAGCCGATGCAGCGGCCAATGTTTAATGCATAGGCATACTCGACTCCGTTTAAAGGTTTTATATCTTGTATCGAAGGATCTATCCCATAATCGTGTTTAATCTCATCTTCAAGACGCGCAATAATTTCGGCCATCATCTCGGGGGTGAGCCGCTCATAGTGCTGCTGCAGAAATTCATTAAGGCTGATATCTTCTGTAAGGTTTGCCAGTGGAGAAAGAGCCCAGCCGAAAGCTGTCAGGGACACTGCGGTGCCTGCCCCTATTTTCAGAAAGCTGCGGCGGCTTAAAGGTTGCCGCGTCTTCTGGTCAAGTGACTCGGTCTCATTCAGATTCTGTTTTTGCTGCTCAGTCATGTTGAGATCCTTTCTGCACCCGTTGTAACCTGGAAGCAGCAGGAGGCGCCATCGGCACCAGTTGCTTAAAAGCCGGCTGATGGGGATCATGGCATTGATTGCAGGAAAGCTTTGTACGGAGTCCCCGGCTGCGGTCCCAGTAGCCATTCATGCGGCCATGAATACCGGCCTCCCAATCCCGATATACAGGGCCGTGACATTTTCGGCACAGATAAACCGACTGATCTTCGGATATTTCCCTAAAATCATGATCAATATAAACACCCCGGTTTTCAGGATGATGGCAGCTCAGACAATTAATGTTTAACCCGTGGTCAAAAATCATGCCTTGATGTTCGCCGATTGGTTCGTTCACCGATTCAAGGGGGGTTTTAAAATCCTTGTGGCACTCCATACACCTATACACAAAACCAGAGGAGCGTTTAAGCAGCAGCTTGCGGGTGTCGCGAATAGGTGTAGTGTCCAGCCAGTTCTGGGGTGGCAGAACTAACTGTTTTTGAGGTTCTTTTTCAGACTTTTTAGTTTCTGTCCAGCCTGATGTACCCGAAAAAAAACAGAGTCCCGTAATGAGGTATAGCAGTAAAATGAAATAGTTTCGTAAAATCAATTGCTTGGCATTTCTTTTCGTTTGTATATAATTAGTCTCGGTGCTTGCTGCACCCGGTTGTATTAGATAAATACAACATAAACAAGCTTGCTTTCATTGACTTAAGTCAATGAATATACATATTCTCTGTTATTATAATCATGAAAATTACACCCCAATTCTTTACATTTGTAAAACAAATTTCAAAAAAATGCAATAACAGTGAAAAAAATTCCAGCAGACATATAACAGTACATTCATAAAATTAAGGAGTAGCATTAAAATGAAAGCTACAAAGCGTTTAAACAAACTGTGGCAGCGCGGGCAAGAATTGCTGGGTGTGCAGTATCCGATCATGTGCGGTGCCATGACATGGATCAGCGAACCAAAGCTTGTCTCAGAAGTATGTAACTCGGGAGCATTTGCCAGTTTGGCCTGTGGTAATATGCCGCCTGAAATGTTTGAACAACAGATTGAGAAGACCCGAGAGCTGACTGACAGACCGTTTGCGGTCAATCTTATCACCGTTGCTCCTAATTATAAACATCATCTTGATGTAGCTGTGCAGGCCAAACTTCCCGTAATCGTTTTTGGGGGGGCATTGCCACGTGATCAGGAAATTGAAAAAGCAAAATCAGCAGGGGCTAAAGTGCTTGTTTTCGCCTCTACTGCAGCCCTGGCCAAGCGCATGCTGCGATACGGGGTTGACGGGCTTATCCTTGAAGGTATGGAGGCCGGCGGCCATATCGGTCCTGTTGCCGGTCCAATTTTGTGGCAGCAGATACTGTTTGAATATGCAGAACAGGTCCCTATCTTTATTGCCGGGGGCATTTCCACGGGTAAAATGATAGCGTATCTGGTGCTTATGGGTGCATCCGGGGTTCAGCTGGGTACGCGTTTTGTTATGACTGAGGAATGTGATGTGCATGATAACTTTAAAGCAGCCTTCAGAAAGGCCCAGGCGCGTGAGGCCATGGCAACACCCCAGTTTGATTCGCGCCTGCCGGTAATACCGGTGCGGGCACTTAAAAACAAGGGCACCGGTGAATTCAGCAAACTGCAGCTTGAGATCCTTAAAAGGCTTGATGCCGAAGAGATTAACCGGGAAACCGCCCAGCTTGAGGTTGAAAAATTCTGGATCGGCGGGCTGCACAAAGCTGCAATTGCAGGTGATGTTGATTATGGATCACTGATGGCCGGACAGACGGTGGGGCTGGCGGCTGAAATTAAACCGGTAGCAGCAGTTATTGAAGAACTGCTGCGTGATGCTGAACAGGAACTGGCAAGAATTGCCCATACCCTGGGACAATACATATAGGTGATAAGCTTCACAAGTTGTTAGGAAAAAATTTGCTGCTT
This sequence comes from Thermodesulfobacteriota bacterium, assembly GCA_028278025.1. GTDB lineage: Bacteria > Desulfobacterota > WTBG01 > CAIYCZ01 > CAIRTM01 > JANQFE01. The sequence goes on from JANQFE010000125.1 coordinate 12,063, forward strand.
ATCTGCTTACCAGCTTAATAACCAGAAGCTGTTTCCCTACAGTGCTTATAGCTTTTTTGGATGTAATTCAGCGGTTAATTTTTAAATAATTAATGATTTTTTCATATTATCTCATTGCTCGGTACTCATAACTACTTAAGGTAGCCGTTGTGCTGCAGCTCTCTATAGATATCATGCAACTTGTTGACACTGTTAAAAATGAGGGCCGAGCTCATGGTTGCTGTGGATACGGCATCCACATCCGGGTCAAAAGCCTGAGAGATCTTTATTGATTTTCCTTCCAGCTTCTGCCTCATAACATTGATATCTTTTTCATCCCATTTTAGATTTGCATACTTTGTGAGATGAATGGGCAGAAAGTCAGTGATATGACCTGAACTGTCAAAGGTGATAATGAAATGGACACCATGACAGACATCACAAACCGGCTTCCTGGTGATGACTTTTGAAAAAAGAGATTGTTTTTTATTGTTATATGTTTTTTCGGCATGATAAATTGAAGTTTCGTCAGGTAGCCTGATTTTTTTAAGATTATCAATCTTACAGTGTGCAGAAGCATCCTTACCCTTGAGCATGCTGGTGGTAACCAGACGCTTCGTTTCAGCACGGGTGATATCCAGGAAGAGTTTTCTCCTGGTCGCTTGATCGGTTGTTGCTGCCGTCTGGTGAGACTTAACAGCGTCCGTATCTGTGGTTCTGTTCAAGGATATTTCAATGTGGTTAAGCAGGTCTGCATACGAGCTGAAAAGGCCCATATGAGTATAATGAACAACTAACCGGTTTGCTCTCTTTTTGACCACGAGGGTATATGGTGTGCCCCCTGGTTCACCGATCAGATCATAGGCCCTAAAATCAGGATCAGCTATAATTGGAAAAAGAATACCCCGTTCTTGTCTGAATCGCGCAACTTCTCTCGGGCTATTACCTGCTGCAATACCGATTATTTTGACCTTGTTCTTAAACGCCGGATTTTTTCCTATGTTTGTATAAACCTTATTCATGAGGGGTGCCTGGGCCCGGCATGATGTGCAGTGTGTATTAAGAAATTCAATAATAATAATTTCAGCACTGATATCACTGATACGCAGGGCCTGCTCACTCGACACAGGAGCAGGAATTCCAAGGTATGAAACCTCTTCAGTAAGCAGTTGACTCTTCAAGACAATCGTTGGCAGGGTATCTCCGGGCTTATGCTGAAGAGGATCTTGCTTCGCAAAAAGTGCCTGAGAATACATGATAGTAAAAACCATAATTATAATTATGCCTAGAGTACGCATGGGGGTATATTCCTGTATGGTTCACAGCAGGTGTAAAAAGTCTTTTTCTATTGTATACCCTCTATAGAGGGGTATCGCAAGCGTGGAGGGATATCCTTGACTTAAGTCAAACCGGCATGCTATTTTGCCCCTATGGATACAGAAAACGTTATTGCTGCAACACCCCTGTTTCAGGGACTGGAAAAAAGATACCAAAAAGACCTTGCCCGCATTGTAATAAAGCAGACTTACCGGCGCGGTGAAATGATTTTTGCCGAGGGTGATCAATCCAAAGGATTTTATATTATTGCTACCGGCAGGGTTAAGGTATTCAAAATTTCACCAGAAGGCAAAGAGCAGATTCTGCATATTTTCGGGCAGGGAGAGCCCTTTGGTGAAGTGCCTGTTTTTACAGGACAGCCTTTTCCGGCCTATGCAGAAGCGCTTGCTGAGACCTCTACGCTCTTTTTCCCCCGTGATGATTTTATTGGACTGGTTCGGACAGAACCATCTCTGGCACTGAATATGCTTTCTGTTTTGTCCATGCGGCTTAAGCGGTTTACAGCGCTGATTGAAGATCTTTCTTTGAAGGAAGTGCCGGGCAGGCTTGCAGCCTACTTGCTCTACCTCAGTGACCGTAGCAACGGGGCAAATGAGCTTGATTTGGAGATTTCAAAAGGACAGCTGGCCAGCATTCTCGGCACAATCCCTGAAACCCTTTCCCGTATTCTTACCAAGATGACTAAGGAGGGGCTCATCTCCTCAGACGGAAAGCGGCATATACGCATAAAAGATCGTATGGCCATTGAACAGCTGGCAAACGGTGAAAAACGGCTCACATAAAAAGCCCCGCACATACTGTGCAGGGCTTGTATGGTCTTTTCAGTCGAACGGTGAGTCTATTTCTTTTTCAGCTCCTCATCCACCATCTTTGAAAGCCCCTTAAGAGACCGGTCACGGCCGACCTGTCGGCCGTTAATAAAAATTTTCGGCACGCCCCGGACCTGAACTTTTTTGCCAAGCTGCATATCCTGGCGTATGGCCTTGCCTAAGGCCGGATCAGTAATTGCTTTGTTGAATTTTTCCATGTCAAGCCCGATTTCCTCGGCATGCTTGGGGACGGTGTCTTTATTTAATTTCTTATAATTCTTTAGAAGTATGGCGGTCATCTCCTGGTACTTGTCCTGCCGGGCAGCGGCAAGGGCTGCAATTGATGCCTGCCGGGCATATTTATGCATTCTAAGAGGAAAATGCTTTATGATAAGATTGACATCATTAGGATATTTCTCGAGCAACTGCTCGAGTGCAGGGTAAACCCTGTTGCAGTAAGGTCACTGATAATCAAGGAACGCAACGACATTCACCGAAGCGTCTTTTTTGCCTATAATGGGCGAATCGCCAATTTCGATGTCAAAAACTTCTGATATTTTAATAATCGTTACCTGTTTATCCTTTGTGCTGGTGAGAAACAGGTTTTCTCCGTTAGGTGAGATTGCGATTTGAGTCACATCCCCATCTACCGGTATTGTGTCGATCACCTTTTTTGCGGTAAGGGAATATACCTGGACAGCGTCCTTTTGCAGTATATACGCAGTTTTACCATCTTTGGAAACTGCAATGTCCAGCGGTTTAGATTCAAGATCGATTTTTTGCTGCAGCGTCCACTCTATTTTGGCAAAACTTCCGGTTGTAAAGCAGAACATACAGGTTGCCACGAGCACGAATACCCAGCAGCAATAGGGATATTTTTTCATAGGCCTCCCTCCATGTAAGATGAATATTAAAAAATCTTCATAAAACTATCATACTATAAACAATTTCTAACGATAAGGCAAGTATAGAGATATGTAATCTTGCAAGGTAGAAACAATAATGGCACCTAGGGTATTACTCACTGTTATTTCAGGACTTTTTTTTGTTGGCGGTCTGGGCTGTATGCAATCGTTCAGAGCAGCAAAGGACGGCAGGAGCGGTGAATGTGAGCGCAGCGTGAACATTACGCAGCTTATTTCCCAGGCATACCGGCAGGCGCAACATGAAATAAGTAATGATTTTTTACCGGATGAGTACCCCCCTTACATTGATAAGCTGCTGGCTGATGAAAAACTTACTGTAGGGCTCGGTATCGGAACCGAGGATCTGGGCCGGGTCTGTATATCTGAGGAAGCCCAGGGCCGGATTTTCAGTAAAGAACTGAGCATATGCGGTAAAACAATTTTTGTAGAAGGCCGGTTGATCTTAACCAGGGATGCCTTCAAACAGGGCCTGGAGGAATGTGAGATACTGTTCATTACCACACATTCACGTTTTGGGGCCGGACCCGTATTTTTACTTGACGGCAAAGATAAGCCCTACCGTATGCAGCAAACCGAAGACTATGAGATCGTTATGCCTGATTCAGAGATAAGCGGTTATCAGGGAACCGTCACAAGGGCATATAAGGGTCCCTTGCAAAAAAAAAGCTATGTGGTCTTTGAGCCGGACAGCACTGATCTGGCAAAAACAGAGCCGTTTAAAGGTTATCAGATGCTGGCGCTGTCAACGTGTACCAGCAAGAAACATTTTCTTGATGATATTGCCGTTTTCAGAGGTTCTTATCCGACAACCGGTATTTTTACCAAACGGGCCTGCCTGATGGATACCAGCATGAGAATTTTTATGAGGTTTCTATCGGAGATCTTCCAGGGAAAATCAGTTGATGAGGTAGTTGCAGGGATGAATGATGAATACAGAAACGTTTCCTGGGGATATGTCAGTAAAAAAATACCGCCATGGCAGGTGATTAATAACCTGTATGCGGTGGGAATTAATACAGTGAAATAAATTCTGTAATTTGTAATTCGTAATTGGTAATTAGATAAATAAAAATATTAATTGCAAACAACGGAATAATGGAAAAGAAAAACCTGTTTTTTCATTTATGTTTATTACATAATTAAATACAAATAATACAAATCACGTGAGAATGTTTTTTGTTTACTTAGCTCTGCATTAGCGTTATTTTCTTGAGCAAACATAGAGGGTTACGTAAAGATGGAATCGCAAAACATTCTCATCGCTTTTTTGCTCACTCTTTTTGCCGGCCTGTCAACCGGTATCGGCAGTGCCCTGGCCTTTTTTACCCGTAAGACCAATACAAAATTCCTTTCAGTCGTTCTTGGTTTCTCGGCAGGGGTAATGATCTATGTCTCCTTTGTAGAGATTTTTAAAAAAGCACACGAAGCTCTTATTGCTGAACTGGGAGAGGTGGGCGGCACCTGGGTAACAGTCAGCTCTTTTTTCGGCGGTATGCTGGTGATTGCCCTTATAGATAAAATTATCCCTTCTTTTGAAAACCCCCATGAAATATATACCATAGAAGATATGGATGATGCTGAACAGACCCGGGCATTCCGGAAGCTCTACCGGGTCGGAATCTTTACCGCCCTTGCCATTGCAATTCATAATTTCCCTGAAGGACTGGCCACCTTTATTGCTGCCCTGCAAGACCCCACGATTGGTATTCCCATAGCCATTGCCATAGCAATCCATAACATCCCCGAGGGGGTAGCTGTGTCCGTGCCTATTTTTTATGCAACGGGTAACCGAAAAAAGGCATTTAGCTACTCTTTTCTCTCCGGGCTTGCGGAACCCATAGGTGCATTGATCGGGTATCTTATTCTTTTTTCATTTTTTAACAATATTGTATTCGGGATACTTTTTGCATCAGTCGGTGGTATCATGGTGTTTATTTCCCTTGACGAGCTTTTACCAGCTGCTGAGAGATATGGAGAGCATCACCGGTCTATTTACGGCCTGCTTGCCGGTATGGTTGTTATGGCAATAAGCCTGCTTTTATTCCTCTAATCATATTAACCGCAGACCGGCGCAAGACTAACGCTGACATTCTCAGCGGACGACCTGTCCCCTGGGAAGAGGCAATCACTTCATGATGCAAAACAGTTTTTTTAAGAGTTACGGAGTTCATAGCAGCGGTTTTGTTTTGTAGCCTTGGCCTGCAAGGCATGAGGGTGTTGCTCCCGCTGTGTCGCGGGAGCAACAGGTCTGCGTCCGTCCGCGTAATTCTGCGGTTAATCGGTTAATTGATAAAAGTCATCTTTTCCTTATCTTGTAACCGACTAAAACAAAAAAAAAATTTTATCTTGACTGTACATAAATATTGTATTATTATACAAATTGGCTTTGAAGCCAAATTCAAATATTGTTTTCTTAGCACCTATTACGCGGCACTCATAACTTTTTTATGGGTGTAGTTCTGCGGCTAATTACATTTTTGTTCATATAAAGTCTTGTTTTCTAGCATTGGGGGACATTATGGCAGCATTTACCAAGGGCTATATGGGTAAAATCCTGAGAATAAATCTTACCAGCGGGCAGGTTGCCGTTGAGCCGTTAAGTGAAGAGCTGGTAAAAATGTTTATCGGTGGACGGGGTATAGCAGCCAAAATTCTCTATGATGAATTGCAGCCGGGCACTGACCCTCTTTCTCCTGAAAACAAGCTGGTTTTTATAACAGGACCACTGGCGGCAACAGCTTTCCAGTCCTGTAGCCGCTGGATTGTCACTACAAAATCACCTTTGACCGGCGGTATGTTCCGCGCCAGTGCCGGCGGCGGTTTTGGGGCAGAGCTAAAAACAGCCGGATTCGATGCATTGATCGTAGAAGGTAAAGCTGAAAAACCGGTGTACCTGTGGATAAAGGATGATCAGGTGGAGATCAAAGCGGCCGATCAGCTTCTGGGGCTTTTAAGCAGGCAAACCACTGATGCTATTCGCAGGGAAATGCAGGATAAAAAGATCATGGTGGCTGCCATTGGTCCTTCCGGTGAGAAGCTGGTGCGTTTTGCTGCCATTGTTGATGACCGCAGAACAGCCAGCCGCGGGGGTGTTGGTGCTGTTATGGGGTCAAAGAATCTAAAAGCCATAGCTGTTCGGGGCAGTAAACATGTAGCAGTTGCTGAGCGCAGCAGGATGCTTGCAATAACTAAGAAGTATGGTGAGACCGTGCAAACCGAGCCTAAATTCCAGGGCTTCAGACACCTGGGAACCGCTGCTGCAGTGGGGTTTTGTCATGAGGTCGGCGTCTACCCGGTAAAAAATTTTCAAGAAGGGGTGCTGGAAAATGTCAGCGGCAGGCTTACCGGTGAAAAAGTCGACGAAATTTTTATCAAAGACGCTTATTGCAACCGCTGTCATATTCACTGCGGTTCGGTCCTGCAGGTAAAGGACGGACCGTATGCATCTGATGCGATAGAGGGACCGGAATATGAGACCCTGTATTCATTCGGGGGCGAGGTGGGCAACACTGACCTGGGAATGATCATTGAGGCCAACCGGATCTGTGACGATTTCGGAGTCGACACCATGACCGCGGGCTGCTGCATTGGTTTTGCCATGGAACTGTATGAGAAAGGGATTCTTACTAAGGATGACTTAGACGGCCTGGACCTGACCTGGGGCAACCATGAAGCAATTATTGCACTGCTGAAAAAGATTGTAAACAGGGAAGGGATTGGTGATCTTTTGGCTGAAGGCACCCGGATTGCTGCCCGGAAAATCGGCCGGGGGGCAGAAAAATATGCCATGCAGGTAAAAGGTCTGGAGCTGCCTGGATACGAACCGCGGGGAATCAAGGCCGGAGGCCTTAACTTGGCTACTGCCGCACTAGGTGCCAGCCACTGTGTAGGCCAGTCGCCGGAAGAAATTATGGGAACCGAAACGGTGGACCGGTTTGCAGCCGAGGAAAAGGGTGCGATGTGCAAGCGCAATCAGGATAAAGTGGCCATCTACGAAACAGGAATTGTTTGTATTTTTCCTATGGCCCTGAAGCTGGTTGGTCTCACAGGGCTAAAAGACATGCTTTATGCCGCCACAGGCATAGAGCAGTTTAACAGTGAGGATTATCTGCTTAGCGTCGGAGAGCGCATCTGGAACATTGAGAAAGCGTTTAACGTCAGAGAAGGTTTTGACCGCAAAGACGATTATCTGCCTGAGCGGTTTATCAAAGAGCCCCTGGAACGAGGTCCGGTAAAAGGCCATACCGTAGAAATGGATCAGCTGCTGGATGATTATTATGAAGCCCGGGGCTGGGACAAACAGACCGGTGCTCCTCTGCGGGCCACGCTGGAGCGGCTTGGCCTCGTTGGTGTTGCCGATGAACTGGAGCGGATGGGGAAGTTGCCGGGATGAAAAGATTGTCAGTGGCTAGTTTTCCGTAGCCGGTTGTTAATAAAAAAATTTCAACAGATCACTGAGGACTCATAACGATCAAATATTTACCATGCAGTAACAATCTGTTTGTGGAGTGAATAATATGAATACAGAAGCATTCATAAGCGACTACTTAAAACCCTCACTGGACGGCCTTGATAGAAGCTTCACACTTGTGCTGCCCGGTATCCCTGATTTGCATAAAAACGGAGAGTTCATTGTGCAGGGCCGGCAGGATAAAACATTTTCTACTAATATAATTACAAAATATGAAAGCACCTCTGCAGGTATCAGGCTTGTCGAGGTGTATAAGAACACCGAAGAGCAGGAAAAGGGCATTTTTGTACGTCTTGTAGGAACAATCTCACTAGTAAAAAAGGGGTACCCCTTTCTTTTTCTGGATGCAGCGGTTTCGAACGTCAGCCCGCTTACCACCCAACAGGAGCCCTTAACCACACGCATTGCCATCCACCTGCCCCAGGCCGGCAGTGAACAAAGAAAAATATTTTCTGATGTACTGAACCGCAAGGCCGAAAGTGCAGGTTTGGCCTATAAGGAGGTGCAGCTTGATAAGCTGCCTGATTTCTGGGGGCCGCTGTGGAGTGTGCATGCCGAAGGGCTTAATCTGGAATTGATTGCAACAGTACGGGAATTTGCCTGGGAATCCTACAACACTTTTTGCGGACAGATAGAAGAAACTGCAGGTTTTGATTACGGGACTGTGCAGCGTCATATGGTTTTTAAACATTCCCAGATAGAACACCACCTATTTACGGCAATGGGGCTGTCCGTACCGGCAGAGGCGCAGGCAGCTTTTTTCAGCGTGCTTGTTGCAGGAGTATGAACAGAGGGCTCGTTGCATGTTGCAAGTTTTACGTTGATTATTTAGTAACCGCAGACTAGCGCCGACATTCTCAGCGGACGATCTGTCCGCTGAGAAGATGCAATCACTTCGTGATATAAAAGCAGGATTGCGGTATCCATCTAAACCGTATGGTTGTTTATTATTGTTAGACCCCTGGCCTGAAAGGCTATGAGGATTTTGCTCCCGCAGTGTCGCGGGAGCAAAAAGTCTGCGTTCGTCTGCGTGGTTCTGCGGTTATCAAAAATATGGAGCATAATCTGTTCCTAAGTAAACGAATAGAACAGACATGAAACCATAAACACAAACAAACAAAATACATACAACAGGGAGGTATGAACATGGAACCCGGATTGACCTTTGAGGAGCAGCAGATACAGGCAAAACATTTTCTCACAAAGCTCGGGATACCTGTTAAGGAGCTGGGCCCACAGGAACTGGAAGCGGAAATTAAAACATTTCTTGCAAAAACCCAGTGTCTTTCACTTGCAACTATAAATCCTGACGGCACTCCACATCAGACAGTCCTTGATTATGTCAGCGAAGGGCTTACAATCTATATTGCCAGTGCCGGCGGACAAAAATTTGTAAACCTTGACAATACCAATAAAGTTTCAGTGTCAATCGGTTTTACTGACGGCACGGTTGAATCTGAATACGGTTTGACTATAGACGGTACTGCCAAAGTCTACAAGGCGCCCCACCCGAAATTTGTTACCGGGATGATGAAGATGAAAAGTTTTCTGGAAGACTGGTCCCGCTCTGTCCAGCCCCTGGAGGATATTGTTAAACGGGCGGTCACCGCCCGGGTGATCAAGATTGAACCCGATAGGATTACCTATATGAATATGCCCAAAGGTATTCCTTACATGAGGTGGGAGAAGAAGTAGTAAATAGATGCTGGTTGCTGGATACTAAATACTGGATAAGATATTATCCAACCGATAAAATAGCTGATAAGCTCATAAGCTGTGGATGTAACCCCACCATTATAATCTGCATAATACATATTAACCGCAGACTTTCGCCCCGCAGTATATGCGGGACAGGCATACTAACGCTGACATTCTCAGCGGACGACTTGTCCGCTGTGAAAATGCAATTACTTCGTGATGTAATATGGCTGTTGATGAAAGTTACAGATGGTGGGTATAGACGCAGCATAATCTACAGCTCAAACTATATAGTGTTTATTATCTATGATACCTCCAGCCTGAAAGGCCATGAGGGTTTTGCTCCCGCAGTGTCGCGGGAGCAAAAAGTCTGTGTTCGTCGGCGTAATTCTGCGGTTAATTAATGCAGGAAAGAAACAGGCAGGTTATATTCCAAACTCACCCAGTAAATCCCTGTTTATATATTCATCCGAGTTCATGCGTTCCATGGCCTTTTCATCAGTGAGCCAGTCGATTTTTGCCCCGGTCTGGTCATTTTTAAGGATCTCTTCGACTAAAAATTGAGTAACAGTCTCAACCTTGTCGGCCAGCATATTATAGATTGCTTTAACCTGTTCACGCTGTTCATCAGGCATCTGCCGCAGGCTGTCCAGCATAAAATCGGTTACTACCATGCCCGGCCCCAGGGTGCCGATCTGCACCGGCGTGTCTTTGGTTTCCTCAAGCATAGAGTCGGTAAAGTAGCGCACCGCCCGTTTGGTGGTGCCGTAAACAGTCATGCCGGGGCGCATCATATCGCCGCTGCCAAAGCCTTCCATATTATAAATCTGGCCGGAGCCCTGCTCAAGCATGCCCTGCAGAGCAACCTGGGTTCCGAAAATAAGTCCGGTAACGTTTGTGCTCACTGTGGGTGCAATTTCGGCTGGGTCCAGCTCCCAGAGCAGTTTCATAGCAGTATCCCGTCCGGCGTTGTTGATCCATATGTCAATCGTATCGAATTTTTGTTTGGCAGTGTCCCACAGAGCCTGAACCTGGCTTATATCGGTTACATCGCAGGGCAGACCCAGCACTTTGTCTTCACCGAATTTCTGTCCCAGCTTTTTTACTTCCTGCTCAAGCTTTTGCTTATTGCGGCCGCTCAGTACAACGGGGCAGTCTTTTTCCAAAAAATCCTTTGCCATCCCCAGTCCGATTCCTTTGGTGCTGCCTGTAATAACAACTGATTTCATGATGTTCTCCTTTGCATGTGCATTTAAAATGATAATGACCTAAAGTGTTTTGTGTTTCGTATTCAGTGTTTTGAAATCCGAATTTAAGATTTAATTTTTATATGTGCCACTCTTTTCGAGGGCTTCCGCCACGTCGTCTAATTCCAACTCGTACAGCTTGTCTCTGTTTGGAATGCCGTTTTTATTCCAGCCGCGCAGCTGGTAGTATTCATCCAGCATCTCTTCCCACTTATCGGGATCAATTCTTTCGCCCTTATGGGGGCCGTTCGGTACCGGCTGGTCAGCCCATTTTCCAATGAGATGGTCATCCTTTCTGCTGAGACCCTCCCGGCAGGCATAGGCCCGCTCCAGGTTGAATATTCTCTCGGTAACGGTTAGGATCTGCTTTTCATCTGCTTGCACTCCGGTAGCAAGCCGGAAAAGATCATACAGGTCATTATAGGAAAAATCTTTCGTACCGGTTCCAAGCCCCAGGATAAATTTGCAGATCTGAAAAAGATCGGGAATATAAGCTTTGTGCTGATAATAGATAAGCGGCCTGGCCTTTTTGTACGAGGTGGGCTCGGTGACTTCCCGTGTACCAAACAGTGCTTCAGCCTCTTCAGGTTTAACCACCGGAAAGGCCGGGAACTCAACCGGTACCAGGGCCGTAAGATGGCAGGCACCGCGGGTGGAAGTAGCAAACCCCAGAGATGTTCCTTTATATATGCGTGAATCAACGCCTACCATAAGCATCCCCTTAGAGTGACTCACCAGTTTTTCAGCTTCCGGTCCGAACGATTGCGCTGCGCGCACAATGCCGTCAGACAGCACGCCACCCACCCCCTGTCGAAATGCGATCCTTTGCATCATTGTGATCATGGCGGCATGGTTGCCCCAAGTGAGCTGGATACCGTCCAGATCTTTTGCGCTGATGATACCCTTTTCGTTGAGCTCCATCAGTACTGCCATGGCCCCGCCAAATTCAATCAGGTCGATGCCAAGCTGGTTGCTTAAATTATTCAGCTTGAAAATGGAGGCAATATTGTCATTGCCGCACACCGGACCGACCGGGGTAAAAGCCCCTTCTTCGATCTTATTGCCCCATTCTCCGGCATAGGGGCCCTGTTTTACCTCAAATCTTTTCCCGCAGCCGATAGGGCATTTAAAGCAGGGCTTGTTGGACAGGTAAAACTCTTTGGCCACCTTGGTGGGTTCGAAATTTTCAATACCCTCAAACCCTCCGGCCTGCTGAAAATTGCGTACGGCAAGAAACCCTACTTTGTCAGTAGAAAACGTGCCTGTTGAAGCGCCTTTGTGTCTGAAATGATCATAAGCATTTGAACGCCCGATTCGCCGCTGAAGATCCCGTGCCCGCCGGTTAAAACCGTCGGGATCAAACAGGCTGACAGGGCCTGAACCTCTGATTGCTACGGCCTTCAAGTTTTTTGAACCCATCACAGCGCCCATACCGGTCCGGGCAGCTGCGCGCTCTTCATGGATGATGTTGGCAATTCTGACCAGGTTTTCACCGGCCTGCCCGATTGCCGCGACCCGCACTTTTCTGTCACCAAGCTCTGCTTTGATAGCGGTTTCGGCTTCCCGGATATTTTTGCCCCACAGATGATCCGCCGGTTTGAGTTCTGCTTTTTCATTATCAACAAAAAGGTAAACAGGTTTTTCAGCTTTGCCGGTAATAATAATATGGTCCAGTCCGGCGCGTTTCATGGCCGGGCCGAAATAGCCGCCGCCATTAGAATTTCCCATGATGCCGGTAAGCGGTGACTTGGCGGTGACATTAAACCGGGCAGGACAGGGTGCAGAGGTGCCCGACAGGGGACCGCAGGAAAAAATAAGCACGTTTTCCGGCCCAAGAGGATCAACCTCCGGACCGGTTTCCTCAAAAACAAGCCGGGAGCTTATACCCCGGCCTCCAATATATTGCCGGCAAAGATGCTCATCAAGCGGCTTTCGTTGGATAGTGCTGCCGCTTAGGTCTGCCTGTAACACATATCCTGCCCATCCAAACATTGTGTATAATTGACTCATTGATATAATTTTTTAACTTTTGTAGTTTTATAAACTCACGCTCTATGGGCGAGAATAATTACTCCCTTGTCCAGCGTTGATAGAGCCTGAATCCTTCTTTGCTAAAATTTTTATTGAGTATCGTGATCTGTTTCGGAATGATTTTGCTGATTACAAAAGCACCCCTGGCCATATCACGAAACTGTTTCAGTTTTTGCTCGCGTACGTCCGGGGTTGCGTTTTTGGGAACCCGGGCACCGAATTCATAGGGCAGCAGTTCAATCAGGATTTTATCAAAGACCGGGTCGGTTCCCTCAATCAATGAAGCCTGCCCTTTTATCTGAACACATAAATACTGAGCAAATGTCTCACTGTCAAATTCCTCGTGATAATTCATGCTTACCTTGGGGTTTGCCGTGATATGTTTCAGTTTTTCAGTGCCCTTTTCATGAAAACCATACAGGATCTTGGTTTTCGGATCAAGGGTCCATTCACAGGTTGTGGTAAGCGGTACATTGTTAACGCTGGTCCCCAGAACGTAGGTCTTGGAATCATGCTTTATGCCGCCGATGACTTTAAAGATTTCCTGCCAGGTGCGCTCTCTGGTCATTACGCCTTCGCCTTTGGCATAGCCCGGGGATTCTTCATACAGATGTACTTGTGTTGCCGTGGTTTTAGCATCGTATTTAATTTCATGACAATCATTACAGGTAAGCCCGGGTTCCACCTCGGGATGGGTGCTTTCAATTTCTGCTTCAGCATCTATAGCCTGGGCTTTTGCCGGCGGCGTTACCTCGGGGGCCTGTTTTGCCTTTTCTTGTGCTGAGAGCAATCCGCAGAATCCTGCCAACAAGCACACACCGATTGCCAGTACAAAAAATTGTCTTGCATTTTTCATCTTGACCTCCTTCTGTCCAATTACTAATTACCGATTACGAATTACGTTTTTGTATGCCTTTAAAAAGAGTTTCAATATTGCTTGCATGTTGATTTACCGGTTCAAAATCAATGTTGACCGTATAAAATGTCATAAATGCACCCATTGACAGCAGGTACAGCGTGCGGGCAACCACATCGGAATCAATGTCTTTTATACTGCCGGCCTCGATGCCTGCATTAATAAGACGGCTGAAGGCATTGGTTCTGTTTTTATAAAAGATGGTAACCTCTTTACGGATGTCGGGATCACGCATGCTCATCCAGACAAACTCCAGGCAGAACTGCAGCACATCCTGGTTTTCTTTGAAAATTTCCTCAGAGCGTTTTACCAGTGCGCGGATAAACTCGGCGGCATCCTTTTTATCGAGTGCGTATGGAGTAACTTTTTCAAAGTAGTCATTAACGCGGGCATGAAACAGTTCAATAAAGAGGGCTTTTTTTGACTTAAAGTGATAGTAAACGCCGCCCTTGGTAATGCCGACCTTAGCTGCAATGTCATCAATTGAGGTTCTGTGATAGCCGTTTTTATTAAAACAGCCGATCGCAGCATCAAAAATTTCTTCTCTGCGTACTTGCGGGGCCTTCTTTGCAGTCATTACAATTCCTAAAAACATACTGACTAGTCAGTATAAATTATATGAAGACGGCCTCTATTGTCAAGAGTAGAATACACTTTGCATACTATTAACTATGAAAGCATTAAAAAAAGCATAAAGTAACGTGCCATAAAAGATACTTTTTATTTGATTTTAAAATTTAATAATATTAATTTATAAAACAAATTAACCTGTCAGGGGTACCCATGAACCAGTATGAAATATTGCTTGTGGATGATGACAATGTCATCCTTGAAACAGTGTCTGCTAACTTGAAACAGCGGGGATATGCTCTTACAACCGCAGAAAGTGGTGAAGAAGCTATCATGCTGATGAAATCAAAAAATTTTCATTTGGTACTTACAGATTTAAAAATGAAACAGGTCAGCGGTATACAGGTGCTCAAGGAGGCAAAAAAAAGTAATCCGGAAGCTCTGGTTATTATACTGACGGGTTTTGCTGATGTAACTTCTGCCATTGAAGCGCTTAGACTCAGAGCTGAAGATTATCTAATAAAACCATTTGAGCTTGAGGAATTATATTTTCGTGTTGCCAGATGCTTTGAAAAGCTTGAATCACAGAGAAAGATTAAGGCATATGAAAAAATACTGCCCGTTTGCTGTCAATGTAAGCAGATCAGGGATGATGAAGGACGGCAGCGTGGTGCCGGTGAGTGGATGTCGGTAGAAGAGTACATTAGTAAAAAAGTACATTTGCATATTACCTCAACATACTGCCCTGAATGTGAAAGACAGGTGGGGGATGAAATACAAAGAAGAAGGGATAAACACGATACATGACAGGGTAGTTCTTACACAAGTATTTTGAGTGGTACGGATTACTCAAATGTAGTTACAATATATCGTGCAATTTTTTGTGCTGCAGCTTTCGGCAGACCTTCCTCTTTATGGACCAGTCTGGGCATGCCCGGTCCCGGATTAGACAGGTACTGGACAATATCATCCTCTGTTTTTATTGTATTGGCCGCGAGATCTTTTTTACTAAGCGTTTTGCGGGGATTGATAAAGTAAAAAGGCAGGGATTATGGCCCCCTAAGATAAAGAAGGTCAAATTGTCACGCTCCCCCTGTACCCCTTTTTCGATGTCCTTCCAGGGCATCCCTGCAGGTGCTTATGAGGTAGGAGTATATGTTTTCCGACATAGCCTTATTGCCTTCAATATTGGGATGCGGGTCATTGCGCGCACGCTTATGAGGTACGGTGCTGTCGATAAACCCGATGTCGTGCTGTAATGCGAATTGCTTGATAAGCCGGGTTGGATGCAGATAGTTCTGTCTTGATACCTCGTCATCACTTACCCGCAACCAGGGCACTTCCCACTGATAGTACCCCAGCTCATTGTCAGAGAACAGTACCAGTCGGGCCCCTTTTTCTTTGACCAGTCGGTTTGCTTCCAGGATCATTTTAAAATAGAGTCGCCATGTAAATGATCGGGGATCCTGTTGGGCGGGATGGAAATCGGCGGGAGACCAGTACTCGTGAAACGGTTGT
This sequence comes from Thermodesulfobacteriota bacterium, assembly GCA_028278025.1. Lineage (GTDB taxonomy): Bacteria > Desulfobacterota > WTBG01 > CAIYCZ01 > CAIRTM01 > JANQFE01. The sequence goes on from JANQFE010000125.1 coordinate 27,566, forward strand.
TTTTCAAGTACCTGCAGGATTATATGCTTTTGTGAGGAAAGGCCGGCACTGTCAATTGCCCGGATCAGTTCTTCTTCATCAACCTGTTTGTCTATCTTTTCCCGCAGAAACCTCATGAAGGCCGTATTTGTATCCAACTGTAATCCCAGTTTGAGCTGCAGCAGCTGATTCTCAGAAATGCTGTAGGCGGTCTGCTCCAAGGATGATTCAATATAAGAACCTGTTTTATCATGTGATTTTTTGGAGCGCCGGTATAAAAGATAGGTTCGTTTCAGCAGTTCTGATTTTGAAATAATATGTTTGATGCGGGTCCGCCAGGTTTTACGCTTATCATCAAAAAAATAAGGATTAGTATGCCTGAGAAGTCTGTTATCATCAGCAATAGAATAATAAAACGGCTTCCATTGTTTTAGTTTTTCGTTATTTTCTTCGATGGCCTGCTGGAAATAGGTATTTTCTTCCAGATCATTTATGCAAAACTGCATTATGACCACATCTGGATTATACTGCAGCCCTTCGTTTTTGAGGGCTTCCAGCTGTTGGTCAGTACCCCATTGGCCGTAGGCGATGTTGATCACTTCAACTCTGTATCCTTGTTCATTGAGTTTATTTTCCAGGACTCTCGTGTAGATCTTATCTGCAGGTACGATGGTGCCATAAGTGTTTGAATCGCCCAACGCCAAAATGCGAAAGGCCTCTGTATCGTTTGTGAAGTTTCTATTTGTATCGCGCCACCCTCGATTATTGGCACGGTCGATATAGCGGGTGCCCGTATCTGGGTCAATAATTGTGATGGTTTCACCCGGGTTGAATCCCCATCCATACAATAATGCATTTTTTGAATAGCGATGGCCAACGTTACCGATATTACAGGGATAAAACAAAGCAAGGAAGAGTTCAGCTGCTAATGAAGTGCCTACAACACCCAGTATGGTAACCATTAACAGTATAATTACAGGCTTGCGTTCAAAGAAATCTTTCATGTCAAAGATTCAGGAAAGGGCTTTTTGTTATCAATGTGCTGAAATGTAAGTTTTAGCTTGCTAAATTATTTGATAAAAATTCGTTTAAAGATCAGGCTTTGCGATAATCAAGTATAGGCCAGGAGCCGTTGTGAGTCAACCATAAAACCTGAAACCGAATCAATAATAGTGCCCAAAAGTACCACACATAAATAAATGCAAAAAATGTTACAATAATTTATAGACATATCAAATAAACGTAAAATGTATCAATATGCTACATTAGCAACAAATTTAAGAAAAGATAATATTTTTTTCTATTTGAAATTAATGTATCAATATGCTACATTAATAGTAACCAGTGGATATAAAGAAGAAGGAGAAAACCCATGGCAAAAACAATTTCATTGAGATTAGATTCGGAACTAGCGACAGCTGCAAAACGAGCAGCAGCCTTTTATAAACGAACAACCTCAAATCAAATCGAATTTTGGGCTGAATTAGGCAGAACTATTGAACATTTAGTTACGAACGAAGATCTTTTCGCTATAATCGGGGGCCTTAAGAAAATTGTCGTTGAACCAGTGCAATCGACAAGTATAGACCCCAACGTTGTCTTTGAATCTCTCGAAAATAGTCGTAAAAGCGGAAATCTTGCGAAAAAAGTGACTTCATCTGCGGTTTATTACGAGTCAAGTTTGAGTCATCCAGGTTTGATTGATAAAGTGGATTCTACTACAGGCAAGCGGCAGACAGGACACTTTCGCAACGGTGAATTTATGGTTCAAGCATGACAGTCTTAAAGCAGTTATGGATATTGGCTGGTGGTAATGGAGCAGGCAAATCAACTTTCTACGAAAAGTTTTTAGAGGAACTAGGCATAAAGTTTGTTAATGCCGACACTATAGCTAAAAATATCCCCGCCAAGGATGAAGAGGAATTAAACTACAAAGCAGCAACTATCGCTGCAGAAATACGCGATCGTTTGCTTGATCAAGGAATATCCTTTTGTTATGAGACGGTTTTTTCGCATGAATCAAAAATAGATTTTGTCAGCAATGCGGTTGCTCGAGGATATGAAATTATTCTCGTCTATATTCATTTAGATAACCCCGCATTAAACGAAGCCCGTGTACACCAACGAGCTAGTGATGGTGGGCACAGCGTACCTGTCGAAAAGATACATAGCCGGATACCCCGAACCATGAAACATATTGCGAAGGTATTACCCATGGTCAGCGAGGCTCGGCTCTTAGACAATTCATCCCATGACGATGCCTTCAAACAAGTAGCTATTGTAAAAAAGGGTAAACGTACATATGCAATTGATCCCCCTCCTGACTGGGCTGAGGCTATGCTGGAGGAGATCCCTTAACCTGACATCAGAGATGTCATCAATATGTTTGATAAGAAAGGAAAGAGGGGCATTATAGGATGTCCCTTTTGCTCTCCTCTCTCTTCCTATTGCGGGTTCTCACCTTGCGTATGTACCAATCTTGATAGTAGCAATATCTAGGTGCAGACGCGCCCGGAGGGATTCCCTTCGGCAGGCTCAGGGCAAGTTCACCCCATTGGGGATTCCCACCCCCCGGTTGAATTAACCTTGTAGTTGCTAAATATGCTGGCGCGCCCGGAGGGATTCGAACCCCCAACCCTCGGATCCGAAGTCCGATGCTCTATCCAGTTGAGCTACGGGCGCAAGTGGAAATGTATGATAGTCGTAATTTGGATTTTTGGCAATATAAATCGTGAACAGTGACGGGTTGCTTTTATAGTAAGCATATTTTACAATAAGGAAATGAACTAATAGACTTGTTTGCCTTTTAACCTCCTAGCCCTTTGGCCTGTTTATTACATACCCATGAATGCAAACAACCAAACTGCTCTTATTAATCATTTGTCGCAATATGTGAGTGAGAATAAGCGTGAAAGAATACAGGATGTTCTTGCCTTTCGGACGAGGTATGTGAGTTTGGTTCTGGAAGATATCTATAAAGACCAGAACGCCAGCGCAACGCTCAGGACTTGTGAGTGCCTGGGTGTGCAGGATATTCATGTCATAGAAAACAACAGTTCGTTCAGCATTGATGAAGAAGTCACCATTGGTTCTTCAAAATGGATAACACTCTATCGGTACCGGAACAAAAATGAAAACAATACTGCAAACTGTTTTACATCACTGCGGGAAAAAGGCTATACAATCATTGCGACTACACCAAATCGGGATGCTCAGACACTGGAAGAAATTTCTCTTGCTGTAAAACCGGCATTTGTATTTGGTAATGAAGAGTCAGGCCTGAGCGACTATGCCCTGCAGTCAGCCGACAGGCACGTGCGGCTTCCCATGTACGGTTTTACGCAGAGTTACAATATCTCAGTCAGCGTTGCGGTTACCCTGTCTTACATAATAAATGAGCTGCACGCTTCAGCTATTGCATGGCACCTGCGTGATGATGAAAAAAAAGAATTGACTCTGGAATGGTACCGGAAGATTGTAAGGAGGAGTGATTTGGTTGAGAAAGCTTTTTTGCAGAGCAAAAAAGATAGTGACTCAAGGAGGGAGTCATGAAGAATCATCAGGGTTTAGAAGTGTGGCAGAAAAGTATGGACTTGGTTATAAAGATATATAATCAAACCAAAAATACTGGAGGTATAGTAAAGGATGAAAATAACCATCGCCCAACTCAATCCCGTCGTCGGCGATATTGATGGCAATCTAAAAAAAGCTCTTCAGGTACTGCCGCAAGCTCACCAGGACTCAAGTGATCTTGTTGTTTTCCCCGAGCTTTTCCTTACGGGTTACCCCCCGCGTGATCTTCTGGAGCGATCATGGTTTGTTGAGCGCACGCAGGCAGCGCTTGATGCGCTTACAAAGGTTTCCGCAGACCTTCCCCGAACAGGTATTCTTATAGGTGCTCCGCAGCTTACAGGCAAAGACACGGGAAATGGTCTGTATAATTCGGCCCTGTTGATATATGAAGGACAGGTGCTCTTCCGCCAGCATAAATCCCTGCTGCCGACCTATGATGTCTTTGATGAGGCACGCTATTTCGATACGGCCCCACAAATTCTTGTGACGCCTTTTAAGGATGACAGGCTCGGGATTGCAATTTGTGAAGACGCCTGGAATGATCCTGAGTTATGGAAGCCGCGGACCTATTCCTTTGATCCCGTAGAGAAGCTTATCAGTCAAGGTGCTACAATTCTCATCAATATATCTGCTTCACCGTTTCATGCCGGTAAGGACAAAGTAAGATACGGCATCATGCAGAATCATTCCAACAAAAACCATGTTCCATCCGTATTTGTTAACCAGGTAGGCGGTAACGATGAACTGCTTTTTGACGGCCGAAGCATGTGCTTTGACAGCAATGGTGATCCTATAGTCATCCTGTCAGCGTTTGAGGAAAACGTACGCACAGTTGACCTGGCTGCTGCGGGTAAACCCGACAGCTATATGCCCCTGGATACTATCGCAAGTGTGCACGATGCGCTTGTTATGGGCATTCGCGATTATATGGACAAATGCGGTTTTTCAAGTACGGTGCTGGGATTGTCCGGCGGTATTGATTCAGCAGTTACCTGTTGTCTGGCTGTAGAATCGCTTGGCAGAGAAAAGGTATTAGGCGTTTCCATGCCGAGTCCCTATTCCTCTAAAGGCAGTGTGGATGATTCCCGAAAGCTGGCAGAAAACCTGGGCATACGATTTAAGGTTATACCGATTTCTTCCATCTACACCTCCTACCTGGACAGCCTTAAAGAGCATTTTGAGGGTCGCACGTCAGATATTACCGAGGAAAATTTTCAGGCCCGGATTCGCGGCAATATCCTGATGGGTCTTTCAAATAAATTCGGCCACCTGCTGCTTTCCACCGGCAACAAGAGTGAGCTTGCAGTAGGATACTGTACATTGTATGGTGATATGGCTGGTGGGCTTTCCGTAATCTCCGATGTACCTAAAACCATGGTTTATCAGCTGGCCCACTATATAAACAGGCAATCAGAAATAATTCCTGGGGAAATTATTGAAAAACCACCGTCTGCAGAATTGAAACCGGACCAGAAAGACCAGGACAGCCTGCCGCCCTATGATGTGCTTGACCGGATTCTCCAGTATTATGTTGATGAGCATTATTCCCTCCAGGAGATAGTGAAGCTTGGCTTTGATCCTGAAGTAGTCACATGGGTTATAAAGGCGGTTGATAAAAGTGAGTATAAAAGAAAGCAGGCTCCCCCCGGCCTGAAAGTGACATCGAAGGCTTTTGGAACAGGCCGGCGCATGGTTATTGCGGCAAAGTATGACGTATAGGAAAGCCCTTAAGTGTGCCATCGTGTTGACATGTTGATTTTCAGTGTTACATAGTAGGTATGAACAGCTATCTAAAATGACATGCAATCGCTGCTAAAACTCAAACGGCGCCAGTTTCTTAAAACTCTGGGGCTTGGCGGGGCCGGTATAATGCTGCCCCCATTTTGCCAGACCCATGCCATTCCGAACCCCCCGCATGCAATACCGCCAAAGAATCCCCTGGCGCCTGAAACGCTTCCTGTATCAACATCCCGCAAGGTACTGGTTGTCGGCGGTGGAGTGGCCGGTATATCGGCAGCCCTGGAGCTGGCCGAACGCGGGTACCAGGTTGTTTTGTGCGAAGCTGCAGCTGTTCTGGGGGGACGCTTAGCCACGCCGCGTCTATCCACTTCGGCAGGTGACTTTAATGTGGAGCGGGGCCTTGCATATGTGGTTTGACAATTATCATGTATTCAGAGATATTCGCACCCGTTTGGGAATAAACAGCAGCTTTAGACCCTACAAGCAGGTGCATTTTATCTACTGCGACTACGAGATGGAAGTATTAGAAAGCAGTCCGCCGATCTACCCCCTTAACCTGCTCAATATTATACGATGTTCACCAAACCTTACAATGCGTGATGCTCAGGCCTGCTGCAGCTACTCCCCTGGAGTTGGGGATCAGTAACCTTGTTCTGGCAGGTGACTGGCTGCATACAGATTTTCCATCTGCACTCATGGAGCGGGCTGTGGCAACGGGACGCCAAGCTGCAAATTTGGTTTTGCTTGCAGATGGGGTGCGCCAGGTTCCCCTTACGGTAACAACTTCTCGTGGGCCAGGACTGCTTTAGGGCTGTTATGCCCATAAAACCGGGATTGATCACTCTGAAAAACAATTGAAAAATTTTTAACAATATCATAAAAATAAAATTATGTCGCAATACATGCTTATTCTGATTCTATCCGCTGCAATTCCGTTTCTGTGCAGCTTTTATCCGCCGCTCAGGTTCTATAAGAACATCAAAGCACTTCTGATAACGTTACTTCTTATTGTAATAATTTTCGGCACGTGGGATGTTTTTGCTACGTTTCGGGGGCACTGGTATTTTAATCCTGCAGGGGTCTGGGAAATCACGATAATCAATTTACCACTTGAAGAAGTGCTGTTTTTTATTATTATTCCGTTCTGCTGCATTTTTACCTGGGAGGCCCTTTTGCACATGAGGAAAAAGATGAGATGAAAGAGTATACGATCCTGGCAGTCATCTCAGTGGTTATAACCCTGGTTCTGGATACCAGGACCGGGGCAGGAGTCTTGAAACGAGGACAGTATTACATTTTTCTGGCAATAATTCTTTGCTTTAAATTCCTGGTCAACGGCTATCTTACCGGCAGAGAAATAGTCATGTATAACAGTCGATTCTTTCTGGGGGTGCGTATCGGACCGATCCCGGTGGAGGACTTTCTGTTCGGGTTCAGCATGGTGACTATGAGTATCATTTTCTGGGAGTGCTTTAAGCGCAGGGAGTAGTGAAAAACGTAACAGATCGTTCTGCTTGAGGAGCATTCTGACAAGTCAGAATTTGATGATCGGCCTTTGGCCTTGAGGTTAACCGTTTACCTAAAATGTTTTCATTATTAGACCGGATTAACAAGACCTACGGGATGCTGTTTTTAACATGGCGACTGCCATGTTAAAAATCATGTCAATCCTGTTTATCCTGTCAGAAAAATTTCTGCGCCAGTCTGCGGTTAATTTTTTTCAAGCACAACACATTGGACACAAGGGCAAGGCACACAAGAGGTAAAAGATAACGGGTTTATATCATTGGACAGAATCTGCAGGGACGTGTGTCCGATAATAGCCTATTATGTAAACCAAATTGTCTTTTGTTCAGATAGTCAAACCACAAGAAACGACGAAAATTTAAAAATAGGTGAAGCCTGCACCGACTTCACCGCTTTACTTTTTGTCCTCTTAATTTTTTATAATTTAATCTCCATACACAAATCGTGGTATGGCTAACACAGGCCCGTGCATGGTGGATATCGTATCAATCTGACCTGGGTTTTCATTAGTGTGATTGTCCGCAACCAACCACCACTGGTAACCGTAATCATAATTCTCACTCATGTAGGGACCAAAATTATCAAACGAAATATGGTGGGAAGCAGATGCTTCTACCCAGCTTCTGGGCACCACCTGTACGTTGTCCAGATTGCCATTCTTTAGATACAGGTAGCCATGTTTATTCCCCTGTTCAGCTATGCATTGTTTTTTAGAATAGTGGTGAGGATAAATGTACAGATTTTGCTTAATTATTGCTTATAACCCAACAATCCAAATGGATGAACCTTTTTTAGATTTGTAGAAAGTGGCAAGGTGATGTTTGAAAAAATACCTCTGAATAAAAATTGTTTTTATAATTTTACATATTTGTTTTGTTTTAGTTCATAACGTTCTACAATAAACTGTTCATTAGGTTTATCTATATCCCAAGTCAAAATATTGAATCCACTATTTCCCTCAGATGGGAACCCTCCTAGCGTTGCACTTGATATTTCCTGCAATTGTCTATCAGATGGAGAAGGTGCTGCATGTATATGCCCATGCAAATAAGCAGTAAAATTATAATCAGCTTCTAGCTCTTGGAGTAACAATTGCGCATTTTCTGTGTCTTGTTGCTTTGGCACTATAAAGTATTTTGTAGCATTATGGTGTCCAATCGCGATATTTTTAGAACCTGTTAAATCTAACTCCTGCAATTTATTTGGAACAGCCCCAATATAATCAATAGTTAGAAAGCCACTATCTAACCATATTCTTCTATTAAAATAATTTTCAATTTTTTTGATAGATGCTTGGCTTAAAGCATCTTTACTAATAAAATTATTTTTAATTGCTTCAAAGGTTTCTATTAAAATGCACACCTCTTTGTCTAATCCCTGAGAATAGTAACAAGTAATCAAAGACAATACTTGAAGATTAATATCTTGAAAATGATGAACAGCAAATGGCACACTTTCTTTTGAAGTGCCATTTATAACACAGCACCCTTCTCCTTTGAGGGAATAGGGTGTGCATATATAAAGCTCCCGTGATTTCATGTCAGATATAAAATCCTTAAATGAATTAAGATAATCTCCTCGGGTAGTATCTTCGCCCCTCCTAATTTCATGGTTTCCAGGAACGAGAACAATATTCTCCCAAAAAAGACCGTTTTTAAAAACATTAATTTCACATATTTCGTTTAAAAAAACTTCAAACCTTTTATATTCATCTTCACTGGCAACACTTGTTATATCGCCAGAGATAACCATCACGTCAATACATCTGCCTTTTCTTTTTTCGCGTCTTAAGAAATTAATAAAACAATCAGTCCTATGAAACTTGTGATCTATATCTGCAAATTTCAAAAACATATGTTGACTACCAAAATGTATGTCTGAAATATGACATATGCGAGGCATCTCATGAGAATCTTCTTTTCGTAGCTGGTGGCCTTCCGGATTTTTTTCCAATTTAAGTATTTTCTCTTTAATTGTTTTTCCTAAATTGCTATTACCCATACCTGTTTCTACTATCCACTTTTTATCAAGATTCCAATATTTATTATTAAAAAAAATAATTGCTTCTGATAAAATATTGAGGTGTTCTTTTTCTGTAATGAGCTCCTCTATCTTTGATAATGCAAGAATAATATCTGTATACTGATAGTGAAGTTGCATTGTTCCAAAAAAACAATCCTCAAATAACTTCCTAACGTCCTCTTGGTAAACTGGATATATTTCCCCAAAAACATATTTCATATAATCATCACAAGTTAATTCTGTTTTGTTTGCTATATCAGCAGCGGCACCAATTGCCACAGAGGAGTTAACCCAACGTTTAGCGAACAAAAAAGGATTTTCTTCTAAATGATTATTGTTCATATCTTGTCCATTAATAAAGAAGAATGTTCTTTCACACTACAGACGGGACAGCTTCTTTCTGTATATGTACTTAAACCCCATTGATAGAAATAAAAAAAACGGTTCCCGATATCATTTCTAATTTTTTTAGCATTAGTTTGATTAGTTGCATTAAGGAAGACTGCATATCCTAAAACTTCCCCGCCGGCTGTTCTTATAAAATTTGAATGATGCATGTATGTATGTAATGAATTTATTCCATCATCCACACATAAAACATTCTTTTTATCAAAGATTTTAGTAAAACTTTTTGGGATTATATCTCTAGAACCACCAGGTGGGCATTTTTCAAAATCATTACGTTCTACAGCAATCACAAGTTCAGATCGCACCCCTAACTGTGCTGCTATTTCATAAGCTAAATACAATGCACCTTGTTCGTTTGGACAAGCAATTACCTCTACAGAGTCATTTCCCAAGCTAGCTATGATTTTCTGTGACAAAACAGCCCCCACAAAATCTGAGTAGCTAGCAAGTAATTTGGCGGTATTAATTCTCATAAGATAGTGGTTGTTTTTATTTGGTGAGGTATTATGTCCAATTTGCAACGCATTGGTTTCATATACAAGTTCCCAAAAATCATAAAATTCAATTTCCCTTGTTAATGCTTTTGAAAAATCTTTCTCGCTTTTTGGTTTAACAATATCTATTTCACTATAAAGGCAAATTGGGCAATCATCTTTTTTTTCATAAAAACTTCTGTTCAGTTTAACACAGTAAGTTATAGGAAGATTAGAATTTATAGTTGGTGGTGATTCTTTCAATCCAACAACTGATAACACGCCAACCAAACAGCCGCCTAGTTGTTCAATATTTTCCGAAACTTCTTTAGCACTGTTTCCTTTTAACACAACGTCTGTTACGAGCAATATGGTGTCTGAACCTTTTGAAATTCGTTCTCCAATATTTGCTTTGTTATTATTTCTGTAAAACTCGTGGGGCACCTCAAGATTATTTGACAGTTCACCACAAAGCCGAATAAGCCCTTCAGTCCCCAAGCCAAACCCTATTATTAAGTTGAAGCAATTAGGAGAATTAAATTCTTTGGCTTTGTTTAAAATATAATCAAACCCTCTCTCATCCCTAACAGTTTCAAGAATATCATAGTGAGTTCTAATATGAGTATCGCTTGGCGTTACAAAATGCCCTAAATGTCTACCTGCTTTTCTTAGAAGGAGTGATCGAAATTCTTTATCACTTAGCAGATCGTTATTCTGCATTAGTTCAGGGTAATACTTTATATAGGTTTCTTTTGTTGTTTTGTCTAAATTATAAATTTGTCCAACCCTATCCATTACAATAATTTTGCCAGCACATCTGAGATGATTATTATAATATTCCACTAGAGAATCAGCATTAATAGCTGATGCATTTTCATTAAAAATAAGTACGATCCATGAATAACAATCAAATTCTTTTTTTAATGCTACATATAAAGAATCAAAATCCGCAGCACGGGCAACATATGAGGAAATATCTAATAATAAAATACTATCCTCTACACAACCATATTTCTGAATACTATCAATCGTTTGTGCTAAAACATCTTTTCCTTGGGAGGGCAATGCACTATCTACCTTTATAGTCTCATAAAACCACTTGCTCACAGGCAATTGAGCATGCTCGATAATTCTTTTATACCACTCATGCTTACAGGTTGGATTCTCTGACTGTTGAAGTCCAAGAAGTGGTTTTGATAGGACCACAACTTGGACGGCAAAGCACTTCATGTTACACTCCCTTATTGTTATCAATAATAAGTGGAAGTGTAATGGTAATTAAATTCCCAGGCATATTTGCAACTGGTTTTCTTTCGTGAGTTTCAACACCACCACCATTCTGAAAATATTTTACACTTGCATTTGCTGATCTAATACGACATTCCCCCTTAAATTCAAGAGTTCTTAGTTTTACATAATAGAGTCCCTGTCCTCTTCTATATCTTTCCTTTTCAGGGATTCTTGTTGTTCCCTTCAAAGTAGCATAGTTGATAGCTGCCGTATTGTATTCATAAAAATCACAGTATTTTTTTACAGAATCAATGTCTTCATCAAAAAAACTATCTTTTGACTTAATCAAATCAATTTCTTTTTTTGTTATAGGCTCATTTGCAAAACAATTGCGCTCCTGCTTTTTGAACTCTTCAAGGATGGTTCGAGGTATATTGTCACCATTATCAGCGATAGCTAGAGCCTGTCCCGACGCAGCACAGCCTTTGTTTACAGAGGGAAAAAGGAACAGAAGAGAACTATAGCAACACAATTTGAGACAAAAAGAAAATAAGG